>CANRFD010000027.1 GCA_947629845.1 uncultured Clostridia bacterium | reverse complement strand
GGGCCATCGTCTCTCCCGTCGAGGGCACCACGCGGGACACGTTGGAGGGCGAGATCGCGATCCGCGGCGTCCGCTTTCTTCTCATCGATACCGCCGGGCTGCGGCGGGGTGCGGACGAGATCGAGGAGGAGGGGGTGCGGCGCGCCGAAAAGGCGATCTCCTCCGCCGACGTCATCGTCTATCTGCGGGAGGAGGGGGAAAGCCCCGCGTTCCCGCCCCAAACGCCGCGCATCACGGTGGCGGCGAAGAGCGACCTCGGGCCGCGGCAGGATGCGGACGTCGCGCTCTCCGCGCTCACGGGCGAGGGGCTCGGCAGGCTGAAAGATCTCATCTACGAGCGGGGCTACGGCGCGGCGGACGACGGCGCGTTTTTGCTCGAAGAGCGCCACTTCGAGGCGCTCCGCCTTGCGGGAGAGGCCGTCGCGAGCGCGCTTGCCGCGGTGACGGGCGGACTTCCGCCCGAGCTGTACGCGGAGGATCTGCGCCGCGCCTTTTCCGCCCTCGGAACGATCAGCGGCGAGACCGCGACGGAGGCGGTCATCGACGAAATATTTTCCAAATTCTGTGTGGGGAAATAAGCCATGGTCAATCTCGAGCTTTACAGGGTGTTCTACACCGTTGCACACTGCGGGAGCCTTACCAAGGCGGCCGAGGAACTGTACATCTCCCAGCCCGCCGTTTCGCAGGCCGTCAAACAGCTGGAAAACCAGCTGGGCACGCCGCTCTTCAACCGCACGCACAGAGGCATGGAGCTCACCGCGCAGGGCGGCGAACTCATCTTCGGCGACGTCGAACGCGCGTTAAAGCTGCTGGCGGGCGTGGAGGATCGCCTTTCCGAACTCCGCTCGAGCGCCACGGGCACCCTCCGCATCGGCGCGTCGGAGACCATCTTCGAGTACATCCTGTCCGACAAGATCGTCGAATATCACAAGCTGTATCCGCAGGTCAGGATCGAGCTCATCACCGACGTCTCGCCCCGCATCATCGAACAGCTCAAGAGCGACAAGTGCGACATCGGCTTTTTGAACCTCCCCATCGAGGAGGACGAGGGCATCCGCCTCGCCCGCTCCATCATGCTGCTCAACGACATCTTCGTCGCGGGGAAAGGCTACGAACAGCTCAAGGGGAAGGAGATCGCCTTCCGCGACCTGCAAAATTACCCGCTGCTTCTCTTGCAGCCGCACACCGTCGCCCGCACGCAGGTAGATCGCTTTGCGGAGAGCCAGGGGGTGCGCCTGCTCCCCGCCATCGAGGTGGACAGCTGGGATCTCATGAAGCGGCTCGTCACCAACGGCATGGGCGTCGGCTGCCTGCCGCGCGAATACGCCCTGCGGCGGCTCGCCTCGGGCGAGCTCATCGAGCTCAACGTGCGCCCCGCCATGCCCGCGCGCTCGGTCGGCATGGCGCTCCCGAAGAACTCCAACATGCCGTTTTCACTGCGGGCATTCATCAAACTGTTTTCACTGTAAGGAGAAAAAATATGGTCACATATCGGTTGGAAAGAAACGACAAAACGCTCGAACACGATTTTCCGCAACTCCGCTACCGCCTGCAGCAGCTGCAGGATAATTTGGTCTCATACATCGTACGTGGCGATCTCTTCGGCCTCGTTTCATACGGTTACGACTATACCCAGACGCCGATGTTCACCGCCGTCACCTTCGACGAGAAGCGTGCGCAGGTGTACGAGGCGTCCATGGAGCGGTTCTTTCAGAAGAAAAGGGGCAGCGCAAGCGCGGTGCTTCCCCGCCCCAAATTTTCCGTGTCGCTCGAGATCACCTTCCCGGGAGGGCAGGTCGAGCAGTACGAGTTCCCCTTCAAGGAGTATTCCGACGAACGCGTGATCGCCTTCTGCAAGGTGATCGAGGAGCGCAGCGTGTATCTGTTCCGCCATCGGTATTCGCTGGCGAAAAAACAGGCGGCCAAGCCCTGACGGACGTCCTCGGCGGCACGCGGAGCCGACGCCCGAAAATTAAGAACCGCCGGGCTATGCCGGCGGATCGATTTTCAAAATTCCCGACGCTTCCCGCTCAACCGCGGGGGCGTTTTTTATTTTGGTAGAGGATGTTCTGCTTTTCCTGCAGGGGATACCGCGCGAGCGCTTGCGAATCGAGCTCCTCGGCCGCCATCTCCACGGCGTTGATCTGCCGGTTGGAATAGGTCGTGTAGTAGTACGTTCCCGTCTCCGCGTTGCAGCAGGAGGAGTACACGGTGATCTCGCACTTGTCATCCCACCGCACGCAGCCGCGCTGCTGCTCCACCGCGCCGAGAATGTGGAAGAACTGCGTCACGTCGTCCTCCTCGGTGCCGTCGGAGAGGGAATTTTCCTTCACGAAGGCGGCGCGGACATACCGCGAGGGGGAGGAGAAGTCCCCCGGCAGCCCCATGGCGCCCATGCCGCGGCTGTACACGGCGAGATTGAGGCGGGCGGAAAAGCGGTTTTCGGGCGGGAACGCCGAGAGCGGCCGAAAGTCGGCAAGGCGTTCGAGCTGCGCGGGAAAGATCGGGTTGTTGGTGAGCGTTTCCGCGGGGTCGTCATAGACGTGCAGCCCGTCGGCCGTGGATTCGACGACGACGGAGCCGCCCTCGCCCGAAAAGATCCAATGGAGGGGGGAGAGGGGAAGCGCCGCGCTGAACGGGATCGCCGCAAGATTGACGGAGGAAAGCCGCTCCTTCACCTCGGCGATGTTTTTGCACGTCCCGAGGAGGTAGGGGATGAGCTCGAAGGGCGCAATGTTGTCCCTGTGTTCACAGACGGGGAAATAGTGCGCGTTCCCGGGGAAGTTGAGGCTCGCCCCGCCGAGCCCGGCTTCGTTTACGGCGTCGTAGTACAGCGGAAAACCGTCCTGCACGTACGCCATGCCGATCATCGCATAATGGCGCTCCAGCGCAGGCATGCGGCGCATGACGAGGGGGAAATTGCGCGGGGTGATAACGACCTCCTCGCGGTAGGAAAATTCCAGATCGAGATTGCGCCCGAAATACATCCGTTTGGTTCTGTAAGCAATGGCGGTGCACATATCAAAAGTTTCTCCCGATTTTTGTATTTGTATGCCCATTTGGGCGATATAAATATTATAGCACGCCTCTGCGGATTTTCAATACCCGCCGACGATTTTCATAAAAACACGTCCTCCGCAAAAAGGAAAGTAATCGTAGAAACGATTTGATAGGTTGCGCCGAAAGTCATAAACCCATAACAACGCAACCGCCGACGGTGCATTACGCTCCGTCGGCGGTCTTTCTATGCCTGTTTTACTTTGAAAACTTTCACGTCGGAAAATTCGATTTCTAAAACATCATGGTGCGCTTCACTGCCCACAAAATACTCCAATTCGATTCGGGTGCGCATAAATTGCTCTGCGGAAAAGCAGTCAAGCGCGAGGATATAACAGTCTTTCATTCGCTTCGGTTTTTGGATAAATTTCCCGTCCCAAAGCGAGATCTCATAGAAGTTCCCGCCTGCGGGAGGGGCTTCCGCAGGCTTAAAATCGACGAGAAGCAAAAGGCATTCTTTCCCATATTTTTCGTCACAGCGCACGTCGACGAGTTTTGCGTCGTGGAAAGAAACGCCTGCAAGAAAGTCCATACCGTTGCCGTTTTTCCGATCCATGATTTTTCTCCGAGAAATTGAAGTTTATTCCGCAGTAACGATCATGCTGTAAGTGTGTTCGTTATCTACCTCTACAATAATTGCGGTATTCACAACAGCCTTTTTGCAAGTGAAATGATAGTAAACGACCTCGCTCATTTTTCCGTCGGGCGGTGTAATTTCCAAAACTTCCGTATCATATTTCAGAGTTATTGCTTCTGCCGATAGTAATTTCAAAATACTTCCGCCGGCTTGAGTGTATGCAACGCCGAGAAGATAATCCTGCCCTACTTGTAAAATATAATCGTTTTCCGCAACCGTCTGACTATCCAAAAGCGGATTGCCGTAAAGAAGCGGCTGATTTTGCTCTGTACCGATGTCTGCCATTATCCCCGTTACTTTTGCGTAGGTGGAGCCGCAAGCCGTCAATCCAAATGACAGCAATATTCCTGATATCGTACAGGCCAAAAGAGAAATTTTTTTCATACGAAACGATATCTTCCTCCGCCCATTTCCTGTTTGTCACTGTTATTATACCATAAACACATACAAAAATCAAGCGGAGCGTCCACGCCAAAGATTTCATTATAAAGGCTGCCGAGGGCTTCTTCTCCCTCGGCGGTTTGGCTTATGCGTTCTCATTCCCGAGATACGAAATAATCCGAACCGTTGAGTTCGGATTATTTCGATTTGGTGGGGACAACAGGACTCGAACCTGTGACCTCATGCATGTGAAGCATGCGCTCTAACCAGCTGAGCTATGCCCCCGTTCGTTTCGGTAAAATCATTTTATCGCGTTTGACGCCTTTTGTCAATCGATTTAGCGGGAGCAAACAAGATTTTTTGAGAATTTGAAAATTGTGAATTGTTTTCAAATACTTGTACTTTGCCCGAGGGCGTGCTATAATTATGAAACAACAAAAGGAAGGTAAACGATCATGTGCAAAAAACAACTTCTGCCGGCGCAAGATGTGCTGCTTCATCTTATGGATTTCTTGATGACCGTTCTCGAGGATATTTTGGATGCGGAAAAGGCGGGCGAGGACGACGCTACCGTTCAGGGAGCCAAGGGCGCCTATGTTACATGCCTTGAATTTCTTACGCTGTGGGAGAAAGCCGCGGAATACGGGCTGGATTTCGACATCGAAGAGGTCTTTCCCGTTTGAAATGGCCGCAAATCTCCTTCGGAGAAAAAAATTTGCGAAAACCCGCGGAAATTGCTTGCTTTTTTTTGCGGTTACAGGTATAATCGCAGGGTAAGATGAAGCGGAGGAGCGTCCTCCCGCGGCATTGAAGCGAACATATACGGGGATATAGCTCAGCTGGTAGAGCGCTGCGTTCGCAACGCAGAGGTCACGTGTTCGAGTCACGCTATCTCCACCACGTCGCAACGGAGCGGCGTTTGCAGTGCCCGCCCATTCGGCAGGCGCTGTTGCTTGGGGTCATAGCTCAGATGGTAGAGCGCTTGAATGGCATTCAAGAGGTCAGGGGTTCGACTCCCCTTGGCTCCACCATGGAGAGCGGGGGAGGCTTTGCCTCCCCCGCTCTCCATGGTACGGTTTCGTTACTTACCAGCGGTAAAATGTTTTTTTGCTCAACTCTTTAATAATAGAGCGGTCTATTTCCAATTGACTTTTTAATTGTCCGCTCGGCATGTTGGTTCTTGACGATTCGAACGCAAACCATTTAACGCTCATCAATCCTTCGACGAACCAAAGCGGCAGCGGTTTGGAACTAAACGGATTTTCGCACAAGACTGTTGCATCGGGGCCGCTGTAAACGACGGCGTCTATTTGAGCTGAATTTTCCACGGCAAATTTGCCATCCAATTTCATTTTCGGGAGCTCTTTTACTTTTATGCCTTCATTGCTGTCCAAGGATACGTTTTCAAAGATCGGCATGTCTTTTTCCGCATAAAGCGCATACCACAATAGGTTTGATTGAAAGCCGATGCCTTTTCTCGTCCGTACGGAGGAAAGATTATAGAGATTGCTGCAAATATGATTGATTTGCGGATCCTGCAGATCGACCCATAGTACGCTTGGTTTGTCCTTTGAGAACTGGGAACTGTCCCGCTTGATATCGGCAATTTTATAGATCGCTTTTTCCGATGCCGTGCAGCCTTTGCTGATACCGAATGGACGCGAAACATGTTCTCTGATTTGAACGCGCTCCGGATTTTTCGGCGTCTCCTTATAAAAGTTTTCTAACGCTTCGGCCTCTTTCCCGTTCATTTGAACGGTATTGATCTCCACATAAACCGTTTCATCTTCATTATTTACGGCGATATCCGAAGTATGTTTGTCGCTTTTGGCATGGATAAAGGCAACTTTCTCTTTCCCGAAAGCCTCGATTAAATTTTCGTAGCATCTGATTTCGCCCAAAGCGGCCGAGGCGTTGTTTCTGTCTACGTCCAAGACCTTCCTTTTCTGCCGCATAAGCCATGGATTGTCCAATGATAGAAGCCGTCGTATTGCGCAAAAGGTATTTTCCTTTGTATAGTTGAAATATCCCGTGCTGTCCATAGCGTCTGCATCTAAATAATACAAAAGCGGGTGGTCGTAAACATCAGTCGAATACAGGGTCAAGATATCTTCTTCGGAAACAAATTCTTTCAGTTCTTCAAGCGGCAAGGTCGTTACCTCCGTAAATTTTTTGTCGTTTTTATTGTAGCACGAAAGAACAAAAAAGGAAAGAGGATCGCTCCGCGCCGAAAATATTAAAATAAAAAATTTTCGGGCTTGCTTTTTCGGCGAAAGGGGGGTATAATAGAGCCGACTTACGGGCGCGGGTACGCCCTTCGGAGCAAAAATCGATATGGAAAAAGTTTTCAGGACAGAGAGCGATTCGGTCGGCGAACTCTCTTTGGACAGCGCCGTCTATTACGGCATCCAGACCTTGCGTGCCAAGGAAAATTTCGAGATCACGGGCACCAAGATCAGTTTTAATTTTGTGCGGAACGTCGTGCTCATCAAAAAGGCCGCGGCCATCGTCAACAAGGCGTACGGCATTCTCGGCGAAAAAAAGGCGGACGCCATCATCTATGCCTGCGACGAAATTCTGCACGGGAAGCACAGGAAGGACTTTATCGTAGACGTCGTGCAAGGGGGCGCCGGCACGTCCGCCAACATGAACGTCAACGAGGTCATCGCCAACATCGCCATCGAGCATTTGGGCGGGAAGAAGGGGGATTACTCCGTCATCAGCCCCAACGACGACGTCAACATGGAGCAGTCCACCAACGACGTTATCCCGACGGCGGGGAAGCTCACCGCGCTCTCGCTGGCGGCCGAACTTCTGTCGGAGCTCGGGCGGCTCAACGAAGCGCTTCTCAAAAAGGCGAAGGAATTTGACGGCATACTCAAGATGGGCAGAACGCAACTGCAGGACGCCGTTCCCATGCGTCTCGGGCAGGCGTTCCGCGCCTTTGCGACGTCGATCGCCCGCTCCAAGAAGCGCATCGAGGCCTCGCTTGCCGAAATGCGCGTCATCAACATGGGCGCGACCGCCATCGGCACGGCAATCAACGCGCGGGAGGAGTACTTCGCCCACATCACGGAGGAACTTTCCCTTCTCTCGGGCGAAAATTTACAGCGTGCCGACGACCTCTTCGACGGCACCCAGAACGTGGACGGCTTTGCCGCCGTCTCCGGCACCCTGAAGGCGCTCGCCGTCAATTTGTCTAAAATGTGCAACGATCTGCGGCTGATGTCGAGCGGCCCGCGCACCGGGCTCGGCGAGATCATCCTGCCCGCCAAGCAGAACGGCTCCTCCATCATGCCGGGGAAGATCAACCCCGTCATCCCGGAAGTCGTCAACCAGGTCGCCTTTCTTGTCATCGGGCACGACGTCACGGTGACGATGGCGGCGGAGGCGGGGCAGCTCGAGCTCAACGCCTTCGAACCCGTCATCTTCTACCAGCTCTTCGAGTCGCTGCGCGCGCTGACGGGCGGCGTCAGGACGTTGACGGACAACTGCATCAAGGGCATCGAGGCCAGCCGCGAACGCTGCGCCGAGTGGGTCAACCGCAGCGTCGGCATCGTCACCGCCCTGAACCCCTACATCGGCTACCTGAAGGCCGCCGAGATCGCCAAGGAGTCGCTGAAAACGGGGGAACCCATCCGCGACATCGTGCTGCGTGAAGGCCTGATGGACGCGGCGACGCTCGACAAGGTGCTCGACCCGCTCCTGCTCACCGAACCCTGCGGCGGCCGCCTTTGAACGGTTAAATCCCCACGGTCGGCGGTTTTATCGCCCCGCAATTTCAGAAAAAGACCTCCGGGCTCCCATCGTCGTCCCCCCGGAGGTTTTCTCTATAAAAAAACGCCCGCGCAGCGTCCGCGCGGGCAAAATAGGCGAGCGTCATTTTACCGTCGCCTCGCCCTCCTTCAGGGCGATGGAGCTGCCGTAGAAGGCGAAGAGCGCCTTTTCAAGCTCAAAATAGTCGCTTTTCGCGATGGTCTCCACGGCGGAGTGCATGGCGAGCTGGGCGATGCCGATGTCCACCGAGGGGATGCTTGCCTGCGTGAGCGAAATCGCGCCGAGGGTGGAGCCGCTCGCCATATCCGAGCGGTTGAAAAAGGTCTGGAATTTCACGCCCGCCGCTTGGAAGATCGTCTTTGCGACGGCGGCGGTGAGCGCGTCCGTCGTGTATGCGCCGCCCGCATGGCTCTTGATCACGATGCCGTCGCCCATGACGGCGCGGTTGGTCGGGTCGCACTTCTCGGGGTGGTTGGGGTGGCGGGAGTGGGCGTTGTCGAGGGAGAGGAGGAAGGACGCCGCAAGCAGATCATCCATATCCGCACGTCCCTGCGCGGCGGCGATGCGGGCAAGCGTTGCGTGCAGGAAGTTCGCGCCCGCGCCGCCATAGACGCGGCTGCCGATCTCCTCGCCGTTGAAGCAGGCGCACAGGCACAGGCCTTTCCCGTCGCCCTCCGCAATGGCGCGGAGAGAGGCGTACACGCCGGAGAGATCGTCGAGGCGGGGCGACGAGAAAAATTCCCCGTTTGCGCCGCTCACAAAGGGCTCTTCATCGGGAACGGCAAACAGATCGTAACTCACGGCAT
Source organism: uncultured Clostridia bacterium (assembly GCA_947629845.1). Taxonomy (GTDB): domain Bacteria; phylum Bacillota; class Clostridia; order Christensenellales; family Borkfalkiaceae; genus Gallimonas. Next base: position 6,318 of record CANRFD010000027.1, on the reverse strand, counting down.
TTTGCAGCCGCGCGCCGAACTCCGCTTCGCCGAGGGCAAAGAGGGGGAGTTCGGTCTGCAGGTTGGGAGAGAATTTTTCGTTGGCGTCCCGTTGCTGGTGGATGGCGAGGGAGGGGAGCACGCAGCGGAAGTCGCTCACATAATTTTGCGAGACGAGGGCGCCGTCCCGCTCCCGCACCACGCGGCCTGCGATCTTCAGCGGGCGGTCGAAGAAGGTATACCACAGCCCGCCGCCGTACGGCTCCGCGTTGAGCTTTACAAAGGGCTTATCGGCAAGGGCGGCGTTTTCCTTGAGCTTGAGCGCGGGAGAATCGGTATGGCTCGCAACGATCTTCGCGCCGCCGCAAGCGTAGCGGAAGGCGATCAGGCTGTTTCCGCCGCGCGTCACAAAGTATTTCCCGCCCTCCGCAAGCTGCCACGGGGCTTGTTCGCCGAGGGGGGTGAACCCGTGCGAAAGGAGATAGGCGGTAGCGTTTTCCACCGCCTGATAGGCTGTATACGATGTCTTGAGAAATTGTCCGAGTCCGTTCATGGGGCACCTTTTTTCTTTTTATTATACACCCGCACCGAGGAAATTGCAAGCGCGCGTTGACAGGTTTGTCCGCGTATGATATAATTATTTTCGTCGGAGGGCTGCCATGAGCATGGTCAAATTCAAGCAAAAATTAAAAAATTTTGCCGCAAAGCTGTACTTTTCCGTCTCGGGGAGCGCACTCAAGCAGGAAGAGTTGGGCGCGGGCGAGACCGCCGGCGAGGCGACCCCCGGCATGCCTGAGCTTCTGCGCCGCGCCGCCTGCGAAGGGGCAGTTCTTCTCAAAAACGATAAAACGCTGCCGGTTTTTGGCAAATTCGCCCTCTTCGGCAGGGTGCAGACGGATACCTTTTATGCGGGCTATGGCACGGGCGGCGACGTCCGCAAGCCCTACCGCGTGAGCATCCTCGAGGGCTTCGAAAGGGCGGGCGCCCGGCTTGCGGAAAAGCTCAAGGCCGCCTACGTCGCCTATTCGAAGGAGCGCCCCGTCTCCCACGGCCGCTGGGGCGATTGGCCGCGCAGCTTCCCCGAGATGCCCCTTTCGGACGAACTCGTCGCGGCGGCGCGCGCGGAGACGGATACCGCCGTCGTCGTCTTGGGCAGAGCGGCGGGCGAAGACCGCGACAACGAGCTGAAAGCGGGCGCCTTTTACCTGACCGAGGCGGAACGGGCGATGCTCTCCGCCGTGACGAAGGCCTTCCCGCACGTCGCCGCCGTGCTCAACATCGGCAGCGTCATCGACCTTGCCTTCCTCGAAGAATACGCGATCGGCGCGGCGCTCATCGTGTGGCAGGGCGGCATGGAGGCGGGCAACGCCTGCGCGGAGCTCGTTTTGGGCAGGGCAAACCCCTGCGGCAAGCTCGCGGATACCGTCGCCCGCGCCTATGCCGACTATCCCTCGGCGGAAAATTTCGGCAACGCCGCCTACAACGAATATCGGGAGGACATCTTCGTCGGCTACCGCCATTTCGAGACGAAGGCGAGAGACCGCGTGCTCTTCCCGTTCGGGTTCGGATTGTCCTATACGACCTTCTCGATTTCGGCAAATTATCGGGATGGGGTCGTAAAATACGCAGTAAAGAACACGGGAGAACGGGCGGGGCGCGAGGTCGTGCAGGTGTATGTGGAAAAGCCCGCCGCTTCGCACGCCCCCGCGCGGGAGCTTGTCGGCTTTTGCAAGAGCGGGCAGCTCGCGCCCGGCGAAGAGGAGCGCGGCGAAATCTTCCTCGACGGCCGCGCCTTCGCTTCCTACGACGTCGCCCGCGGCGCATTCGTCATCTTCGGCGGGACGTACCGCCTGTACGCCGGCGCCGACGTGCGCAGCGCAGGAGAGATCGCCTCCCTTGAGATGGAGGAGCGCGTTTTGGAGTGCGCCCCGCCGCTTTCCCACCGCCATCCGCTGCCGCCCGCGCTGCCTGCACCCACGGCCGCATGCGATTTCCGCGACGTTGCGGAGGGCAGGGCGACGGTCGGGCAGTTCGTCGCACAGCTCTCGGACAGGGAGCTCCAATCGCTCGCCTACGGCGCGATGAAGATGGATAGCCCGCTCGGCGCAAGCGGCAATGCGGGCGTCATGGGCGGCGTCACGGAGGAGCTTCGCGCCCGCAAGGTGCCGCCCGTCACCATGACGGACGGGCCCTCGGGCATCCGATTAAAGACGGTCTCGTCGCTGCTGCCCGTCGGAACGCTGCTCGCGTGCACCTTCGACCCCGCCCTCGTCGAGGCGGTCTACCGCGGCGTGGGGGAGGAGATGAAGGAGCGCGGCTCGCACGTTCTGCTCGCGCCCGCCATGAACATTCACCGCGATCCGCTGTGCGGGCGCAACTTCGAGTACTATTCGGAGGATCCCTGCCTTACGGGCAAGATCGCCGCGGCCGCCGTGCGCGGGGTGCAGAGCGCGGGCGTCTCCGCCTGCCCCAAGCACTTCGCCTGCAACAATCAGGAGTTCAACCGCAACGGAAACGACAGCCGCCTCTCCGAACGCGCCCTGCGCGAGATCTACTTGCGCGGCTTTGAAATTTGCGTAAAGGAGGGGCGCCCGCACTTTTTGATGACCTCCTACAACATGATAAACGGCGTGTACGCGCACTACAACGCGGCGCTCGTGCGCGGCGTTCTCCGCGGCGAATGGGGCTTTGAAGGGTGCGTCGTCACCGATTGGTGGATGAAGAAGGGGACTTGCCCCCAGGCGGGAATGCGCAAAAATAACGCGGCGCGCGTATATGCGGGCGTCAACGTTCTGATGCCGGGCGGGGACTATCTCGGCAAAAAATTCCAGCACGGCGGGCTGTTAAAAGGGCTGGGGAAGGCGGGCTCTCTCACCCGCGGGGAATTGCAGCAAAACGCCTGCGAAGTACTGGGCGCAATTTTGCAAAATGGCATAATGGGGTCGGAAAATTCAACAAAAACGGAGAAAGACGATGTGGTTTGACGAGGCAGTTTTCTATCAAATTTATCCGCTCGGATTTTGCGGGGCGGAGCGCACCAACGACTTCGGCGAGACAATGCACCGCCTCGGCAAGATCGAGGCGGAGATCCCGCGGCTAAAGGCGATGGGAGTAACAGCCGTCCTCTTCAACCCGCTCGTCGAGAGCGAGCGCCACGGCTACGACACAGTGGACTTTTTCACCGTGGACAGGCGGCTTGGCACCAACGAGGAGTTCGCCGCCCTCGTGCAAAAATTGCATGCGGCGGGCATCCGCGTCGTTTTGGACGGCGTGTTCAACCACGTCGGCAGGGCGTTCCCGCCCTTCAAGGAGGTGCAAAAAGGCCGCGAAAACGCCGCCGCTTGCTCCTTTTTCCACATCGATTTCCGCGGCAATTCGCGCTATAACGACGGGTTCGCCTATGCCGATTGGGAGGGGCACCCCGAGCTCGTAAAGCTCAACCTCGAAAACGGCGATCTGCAGCAATATCTCATGAACGCTGTGCGTTTTTGGATAAAAACCTTCGATATCGACGGCCTGCGGTTGGATGTGAGCTACCTCCTCCCGCCGTGGTTTTTAGAGCTGCTTCGGCGCACGGTCGCGGCGGAAAAGTTGGACTTTTTCCTCGTCGGCGAAGTCATCCATCTCAACAATTTCGAGAAGAACGTCACCCCCGCGCGGCTGGATTCCGCCACCAATTACGAGGGCTTCCGCAGCATGCTCTCGGCGTTCAACAGCCGCAACCTCTTCGAGATCGAGTACTCCATGACCCGCCTCTTCGGCGATTTCCCGTGGTGCCTCTTCCGCGGGAAGCGCCTCTTTAACTTCGTCGACAATCACGACGTCGAGCGTGCGGCGACGGCGCTGAAGGAGGGCAAAAATCTCAAAAACCTCTATACGCTGCTGTTTACGATGCCCGGCATCCCCTGCGTCTACTACGGTTCGGAGTTCGGGCAGGAGGGCAAAAAGGGCAATCTCGACTACGACCTCCGCCCCTGCATCGACGACGTAAACAAGTCGGCGCACCCCGAACTTGCCGCACATATCGCCGCGCTCGCAAAGATACGGCGGGAAAGCCGCGCCCTCGCCTACGGGAGCTACCGTAAGGCCGCCGTAAACAACGGCTGGTTCGCCTTCGTGCGCGAGTTCGAGGGGGAGAAGATCGTCGTCGCCATCAACATCACCGAGAGCGATCCCACCGTGCGCGTGGAGGAAGCGGAGGGGGTCGACCTTCTTACGGGCGAAACCCGCAACTTGAACGACATCTACCTGCGCCCGTTCTCCGCCTGCATTTACAGGAAAAAGTGAAGCGCAGGCGCAAAAATTCGGAAAAAGTGCACTAAAACGGTTGACAATCCCGTAAATATTTGCTATCCTAATAGCAGTAAAGCAGAGGAAACCCCTTCTCTCCGCAGTCGCACGGGCGGCGCGGGTCGATCACTTCGGAGATGTCACGGAATTTTTCCGTGCGCAAAAAAGTTCAACGGGCTTCCTGTGCGAAACCCGTTTATTTTTATTGTTGAGAGGAATATGGTAGTAAAAAATAAAAATCAAAACCAAAATCAGATCAATGGGGAGATCCGCGACCGCGAAGTGCGTCTCATCTCGGAGACGGGGGAGATGCTCGGCGTCATGTCGTCGCGGGAGGCGCTGCGCCTTGCGGAGGAAGCCGACCTCGACCTCGTCAAAATTTCGCCCAACGCCATTCCGCCCGTGTGCAAGATCATGGACTACGGCAAGTACAAGTTCGAGCAGGCGAAGAAGGAGAAGGAGAACAGGCGCAACCAAAAGATCGTCGAGCTCAAGGAAGTTCAGCTCTCCATGACGATCGACGTGGGCGACCTCGCCGTCAAGGCCAAGCAGGCGACCAAGTTTTTGGAGCAGGGCAACAAGGTGAAGGTGACGATTCGCCTCCGCGGCAGGCAGATGGCGCACGCCAATTTGGCAAAAGACGTCATCATGAACTTCTACGAAGGGCTGAAGGAGCTCGCCGTCATCGAAAAGCCGCTCAACATGGAGGGGAGAAATCTCATTCTCATCCTCGCCCCGCAGAAAAAGTAAACACGAAAAGAAAGGGACTGTTTTGCTGTAAATTATGCCGAAGAAGGCAAGGGCGGATTCACTTCGCCCGCAAGGGGAAAAACAGGATCTTCGCCCGTTCGGGCAGGATATAAAATCGGAAACGCAAATTTATTGGAGGATAAAAAGTATGCCGAAACAGAAATCGCATTCGGGTTCCAAAAAGCGCTTTTGGCTCACGGGCGCCGGCAAGGTGAACAGAGCCCACGGCGGCAAGAACCACAAAGCGGAAACCAAGAACAGAAAGAGAAAGAGAAATCTGCGCCAGTCGACGCTCGTCTCTCCCACGCAGGAGAACACCGTCAAGCAGATGATCCCGTATAAGGATTAACGGAGGGCAGGAACTATGAGAATCAAGAGAGGCGTAAACGCCGTTAAAAAGCGCAGAAAAATTTTCCGCCTTGCAAAGGGATACTTCGGTTGCAAGAGCAAGAACTACCGCATCGCCCGCGAGGCGGTGATGAAGTCGCTGCAATACGCGTATGTCGGCAGAAAGCGTCGCAAGCGCGATATGCGCAGCCTCTGGATCGCGCGTATCAATGCGGGCGCGCGCATCAACGGGATCTCCTATTCCAAGCTGATGCACGGGCTCAAAGTTGCGGGCATCGAGCTGAACCGCAAGGCGCTTGCAGATCTCGCCGTAACGGACGCTCATGCGTTCGCCGCCATCTGCGAGAAGGCGAAAGCCGCGCTGTAATTGTCCGAAAAGAGCCTTTCGCCGAAGGGCTCTTTTTACAAATCGCGTATGGTGATCGTATCCAAACAAAATCCCGCCGTCAAGGAGCTCGCCTCCCTGAAAGAGAAAAAGGGGAGGAAGGAGCGCGGCGCCTACCTCGTCGAGGGGTTCAAGATGATTACGGAGTGCGCTGCCGCGTTCCCGCAGTCCATCGTGCGCGTCGCCCTGTGCGAAACGCAGCCCGAACGCCTCGGCTGGGCGGATCGCGTCGCGCCCGAGGTGCTCATCCTCGGGGAGGACGCCTTCAAGGCCGTCTCCGATGAGAAAACGCCGCAGGGCGCCGTGGCGGAGGTGCGCATTCCGTCGGCGGCCATCGCCCCGCCCACGGGGAAATGCCTGCTTTTAGACGGGCTTTCCGATCCCGCCAACGTCGGTGCCGTCATCCGTACGGCCGCGGCGGCGGGCTACGGGGAGATCTATCTTGCCGGGTGCGCCGATCCGTACTCGCCCAAGAGCGTCCGCGCTTCCATGAGCGGGATCTTTTACACCAAGCTCATGCGCGGCTCGCGGGAAGAAATTCTCCCCGCGCTCGGCGGCGTCCCCGT
>CANRFD010000026.1 GCA_947629845.1 uncultured Clostridia bacterium | reverse complement strand
CCGCGCGGCGCGCCCCCCTATGGGGGGCGCGCCGCGCGGGGGCGGGGAAGGAAAAAAGATGAAATCAAAAATAACCCCCGTCGGCAAACGGCCGAGGGGGCACAGGTCAGCTCTCTCCCGTGGAGACCACGCCGCCGTCGCGTTCGTCCGCGTCGGGATAGATCATGGAGTACTTGGGATTATGCGCATATTTTTCCGTCTTTTTCTTCTTTTTCATACCGCCCTCCGAGGAGAGTTTGTGCAACTTTTGCGCCCGCTATGCCCCGCCGCCCGCGCGCGGCAGCGGCAATTTTTACCGCGCGATCTGCTTGAGCGTCTTGGAGAACGTCTCGGTTTTCTCGTCGACGAGCATCTTCGCGGCGGGCTGCACCTCGTAGTACCCGCGGGAGAGCATCTGTTCGAACACGGTAAACTGCGTCTCCGCGTTCTCCGAGTAATTCTTCAGAATTTCCTTGCGGAAGGGGCGGCAGCTCCCCTCTGTCAGCGCGGCGGCGTAGTAGCTCATCAGCAGCTTTTCGCAGTCGAGCAAGTCCTGCAAGGCGTCCTTTTCGGAGAGCGACACGTCTTTTTTGCTCTGTTTCATTTTTTACCTCCGTTGAGAATAGCGAACAGTGCGGAGAACCGCTCCGCATGGGCGCAGGCGATGCGGTCCATTTCCTGCGCAAGGGCGACGTCGGTCAGCGTGTTGGCGTAGATGCGCGCCTTCTTGCACGCCATTTCCTCTCCCGTGAGAATGTGGCTCAAAACATCCAGATCTTTGGCCGTGAGATTGGTCATAAAAAAACCTCCTGCGTCCGTTATGGACGAGGAGGCGGGAGTTTATGCGTGTTCCCCGTAAAATTTGCAATCGGGGGAAAGCGGGCAATTCGCGCAGTCGGGCTTCTGCGAGCGGCACACCCGCCGCCCGTGAAAGATGAGCCAGTGGTGCGCCTTCGACCAATCGCTCTGCGGAATGGCGCGCATCAGCCCCTCCTCCACCTGTTCGGGCGTCTTGCCCTCGGCGAGCCCCAAGCGGTTGGCAACGCGGAACACGTGGGTATCCACGGCGATGGCGTCGCCGCCGAACGCGACGGAATAGACGACGTTCGCCGTCTTTCTGCCGACGCCCGCAAGGGTGCGGAGCTCCTCCAAAGTCGAGGGCACCTCGCCGCCGAATTTTTCGAGGATGTCGCGCGAGGCGGAGAGGATGTGCGCCGCCTTGTTGCGGTAAAACCCGCACGAGAAGATGTACTTCTCGAGCTGCTCCTGCGAGAGCGCGAGCATGCTCTGCGGCGTGTTGTGCTCGCGGAACAGCACCTCCGTCACCTTGTTCACCCGCTCGTCGGTGCACTGCGCCGACAGGATGACGGCGACGAGCAGTTCGTATGCGCTCCCGAACCTGAGCGCGGGGCGCGCGTCGGGATAGAGCTCTGCGAGTATCGCGAGAATTTTTTCGTTGGTGTCCATGCGCCCATTATACCGCATCCCGCGCAAAATTACAATATTTTACAGGTAGAAAAATCCCCGCTCCGTGCGCTTCATCCAGCCCGAAAAGGAGGAATATTTGCGCTTTTGCAGCAGAGCGCGGGCGCGGGGAAGGAACGCTTCCTCGAATTTTACCGAGACGCCGCATCCCACTTCCGCCTCGCGCGGCGTGGAGACGAGCTGCGCGGGCACCCCCGCCTCGCGCAAACGGGAAACACAGTCGAGCGCCTGTGCACGCGACCTGAAAACAGCCAATATGGTCATGATATCCTTCCTGCCTTCGTATAATAGATATATCTTTTCCCGGGGTGAACGGTATGATCTATCTCGACAACGCCGCAACGGGCGGCTTCAAACCTGCGAGCGTGCAAAACGCCGTGCTCGCTTCCATGAAATCTTGCGCCAACGCGGGCAGGAGCGGGCACAAGCTCGCCCTCGCGCTCGCCGAACGCGTGCTCGCCTGCCGCGATCTTTTATCGGAGCTCTTCGGCGGCTACGGGTTCGAACGCGTCGTCTTTACCAAAAATTGCACGGAAGCGCTCAACATCGCCATTCTCGGCGGGCTCTCCCGCGGGGATCACGTCATCTGCAGCGGCCTCGAACACAACGCCGTGCTGCGCCCGCTCGAACACCTCCGCGAGACGGAGGGCGTGGAGTACGACGTCGCCCCGCTCACGGACGGAAAGCTGCTCCCCGAGACGTTCGCCGCCCTCGTCAAGCCCAACACCAAAATGTGCGTCGTCACGGCGGCCTCCAACGTCACGGGGTACGCTCCCCCGCTCGCCGCCATCCGCGCGCAGCTGCCGAAGCGCGTGCTGCTCGTCGTGGACGGCGCGCAGGGCGCGGGGCACGTCCTCGTTGCCATGAGATCTGCGGGCATCGACGCGCTCGCGCTCGCGGGGCACAAGGGGCTGCATGCCATTCAAGGTGCGGGCGTCCTCCTCTTCTCCGAGCGTTTTTCACCCCGTCCCGTCCTTTTCGGCGGAACGGGCAGCGAGAGCTTCAACCCGCGCATGCCCGAATTTTATCCCGACCGCCTCGAGAGCGGCACCCTCTCCTATCCCGCCATCGCCTCCCTCTTCGAGGGCGCGCTCATCGTGCGGGCGCACGGAAAGGAGCATGCGGAGCGCCTCTTTGCGCTCACCGCCGCCGCCCTCGAGGGGCTGAAGGCGACGGGGGACGTCGTGCCCTACTCCGAGCCCAACGCCTGCGGCATCGTTTCCTTCGCCCATAAAAGGCTGCCCTCCGAGGAGGTCGCCATGCGGCTCTCGGAGCGGGAGAACATCGCCGTGCGCGGCGGTTTGCACTGCGCCCCGCTCGCCCACCGCTCCCTCGGCACCTTCCCCGACGGCCTCGTGCGGGCGTCCTTTTCCCCCTTCCAGACGGCGCGGGAAGTGCGCGCGCTCCTTGCCGCCGTCAAACGGCTGTAAGGGCTACATGCGCTTGAGTTCCTCGACGAGCTTTTTCAGCCGCTTGCGCTTGGCGCCGTCGAGCATGGAGGAAAAGCGCGCGTAAAATTCGTCGATCTGTTCGTTGGTGAGCGTGCCGTTGCGTTTTCCCTCCACGGCGCGCGCGTAGATGGCGCGCAGGATGTCGCCCTCGCCCTTGCCGGCGTACTGCCCGGCGATCTCCTCCGCCTCCTTGGCCCACTCTTCGGAGCTTCTGCGCTCTCCGCCTTCGTAGCTTGCGAAATCCTTCATAGTCACCTCTCTTGCCATTGTATGCGGGGAACAGCTTTTTTGACAGCGGCATAGCATGGAGGTATGGAAACGGTGATCTTGCTGTTCATACTCGCCTCGCTCGACAAAAATTCCTCCCTCCGCAACTCCCTGCGCGACTTTCTCGGCTTCTACAAGGAAAACCGCGAGCTGCTTGCGATGCTCGCGCAGTCGGTGCGGCAGGAGGGCGCGCCGCAGGCGGAGCAGCCCGCGCCGCCCGCAGAGGACAAAAAAAAGAGCCGCCCGCAGGGGACGGACTCTCTCGATCTGTTGGACGAATATCTCAAGCGGTGCGCCGTTTAGGCGAGCATGGCGCACACGTCGCGCAAAAACGCGTCCTCTGCGCCGGGCAGGGAGGGTTGGCGGACGCCGACCGCGCCGTCGCTCTCGGTGATGCCGACGCCGTGGATGCACCTGCCCTTCGGCCAAAAGATGTCGGCGACGGTGAGAAGGAGCACGTTGCCGTCCGCCGCCTTGATGTGGGACTGCATCACCCCCTTGCCGTACGTTGCGGCGACGCCCTCCCCCTTGTGGAGGTAGACGTCGGAAAAGCCGCAGGTGCCGTAGTCGATGAGCGCGCCGATGAGCGCTTCGGAGGCGGAGGCGCTGTTCTCGTCGGCCAGCACGCTGACGTGCGAGTCCTCGCCGAAGTACGAGGAGAAGTCGTTGCCCGTCGCGAGGTAATTTTCCGTCTGGCCGCTGCGGTGGCGCGCCTGCAGCACGAGCGGGTTGTTCCCCTCGGCGTTACGGAGGAGATGGGAGGCGATGCCGCAGAGCACCGAGAGGTACCCGCCGCCGTTGCCGCGCAGGTCGATGACGAGGTTGGTCCTCCCGCGCGAGCGCATGTTTGCAAGGCACACCCGAAATTCCTCGGCCGCCGTGCCCTCGAAGCGGGAGAGCGAGATGTAGGCGGTATCGGCGGGAAGCTCGGACATGCCCTCCCCCGTTTGCGTCAGGACGAGCCGATCGCTCCCGCGGAAGGAGAAGGCTCCCTCGCTGTCGGCATAGGCGCAATAGGCGGCGCGGTAGGGCGCGCCATGCAGGGTGTAGTCGCGGGCGTCCGCCCCGTCGCTTTGGCGGCCGCAGGTGAGAACGGCGTCCCCCTCCGCGGAAGAGACAAGTTCCGCCGCCTCCGCGGAAGAGGAGAGCGCCTTTCCCCCGCAGGCGAACACGTACATGCCCCGTTTCACCCCCGCAAGGTCGGCGGGGGAGTTGCCCACGACGCGGAATACGCGCACCGCGTTCCCCTCGGCGATGAAGGAGACGCCGTAGCCCTTGTTGCGGCCGTTGCTCTCCTCCAGCTTGGTAGAGTACTCCTCGGGCGAATAGTGGGCGCAGAACTTATCCAGCGCCAAACTATCGTACAGCCTGTCGAAGAGCTCGTCGCGGCCGACCTCCTCGCGGTACTGCGCCTGCACCTCGTCCACCATCCACAGAAGGCTGCGCTCCTGTTCGTCCAGCCCGCCGCGGCCGATGAGCATGCCGATAAAAAAGCAACCCGTCGCAAAAAGAAGCGCGACAATGATGACCGCCGCGCAGAAAAAAAGCTTCTTCCTCTTTGTCCTCTGTGAGAACTCCCCGGGCGTCTCCGCCCCAAGCCGTTCTTCCTCCATGGCTTCCTCCCTTTACGATTGCAAGAGTTTATATAGAATGGAAATGACGCGGAATGTGACCGCATCCGAGAATTTGCGGATGTTGAGCCCCGTGATGCGCTCGATCTTATCCAGCCTGTACATCAGCGTGTTGCGGTGCATGAAGAGATTGCGGCTCGTCTCCGAGATGTTCAGGCTGCTCTCGAGAAATTCTTCCGCCGTTGCCGCCATGTCGTCATCCTCGAAAATTTCCGCCGCACCGTCGACGCGGAACTGCTCGAGATAGTCCGACAGCTTGTCCTTGGGCACGTCCTCGAGAAGGCGCACGAGGAGGTATTCGCGGTAGGAGTGCACCTCGCCCTTGGCGTGGAAGATGCCGCTCATGCGGACGGCCGTCGCCGCCTGACGGTAGGAGAGCGAGACTTCGGAGAAGGACTTCACCTCGCACCCGATGCCCACGCTCGCGCGGATGCCCGTCTCCTCGTAGAGCGACTGGGCGAGGAACTGCGCGAACTCGTAGGGGGGTTGCCCCTCCTCGGAAAAGCGCACCACGGCGATGCGCATATCGTCCATCACCACGGACATGTCGTCCCCGTCCAAACAGCGCTCGATATGTACGGCCGCCTCCGCCATCCGCTTTTCGGGCACGAGGTCGATGGCAAAGCAGGGGCTATCCGTCATGTTGTGCTTGGTGAGAAAGCGGAAGGCGCTCCACTCCCCGCCGTCGCCGAGGAGGATGCCGCGCAGGGCGTTGCGCCTGTCGGACGCGGCGTGCTTTTCCTCCGCGCCCGCGACAAGGTAGCTCACAAGCCGCGCTTCGCGCTCCGCAGAGGCACCCATGCCCGCGATCCATGCGAAAATTTTCTTGCCGCCGTACTCGAGCGGGAAGGTCGTTCCCCCCTCGTTTACGGGCGGTTCGGGGCGGACGTCCACCCCCGTCTTTTCCCGGATGTCTGCGAGGATCTTTATGAGTTCGGGATCGATTTCGCCCATTTCCGCACCTCTCCTTGGCCTGAAGAGCCCCTCTCGTTCGGGCTCCCGACGTAAAACGATTATACCATGTCCGCGGTAAAATAGCAAGAGATTTTTCTTTTTCTCATAAAAAAGTACGAAAATTTTATCTGTTTTTCCGCCTTTTTCCTTCAAAAACGCACATACGCTGTCGGTTTTTCGGAAGAATTGCACAAAAAAAGAAGAAAAAACTATTTTTTTGGCAACCGTGTTGACACTTGCGGGAAATGATGCTATAATAGATTTGACTGAAAATATCGCCCCGTGCCGGGACATGGGGTATCCGGAGTATGATAAAAAAATGGAAAGCATAGAAAACAGGACAACTTTCAACGAAAGCGAGAGCAAGCATCCCACGGCGGACATGGTACCCGCAAATGCGCCCGAAGCCGCCGCTGCCGCAGCGGAAAAGCCCGTCGGGGCGTACCGCTTCCTCGCCGTGCTGTTTGCACTGCTCGCCGTAGGAGGCCTCTTCCTCGGGCTGCTCGGGCGGGCATGGCGCGCCGCTTCGCCCGTGGGCATGTTCACGTCGTACGGTACGACGTTGAGCGGATCGCTCGTGGGATACGTCGTCGACTACATGAAATGGCTCGTGGGCGGAGGCCTGAAAACCGCCATGCAGACGGGCGCCGCGGGGGGCATGTCCGCGATCGTCAACCTTTTGCTCGTCATCGCCCTCCTCGTTGCGACGGTATTTTCCATCGTTGCGATGTTCATCGCGCTCTTCTCCAAAAAGCGCGCAAGGCGGTTCTCCCTCGCCTCGGGCGTGCTCCTCTTCCTCGCTTATATCGGCCTGTTCCTGTGGAGCTACTTCTATATGAGCAGCACGGGGCTTGCGGACGGCTCCGCCTCGTCCATGGGCGCCGTCTGCGATATCCCCACCGCCATTGTCGCCATCGTCGCGCTCTTCCCCCTCGCGATCGCTGCGGTCGCCTCGGGCAGGCGGTGCTTCGTCAACGTGCTCCTGCTCCTTTTCCCCCTGCTCATCGCGTTTTTGATGTGCTACCCGGGGTCGGAGACGGTGGCCGTTACGGGGCTCAACCTCCTCGCATTCGGCAGCAACGCCTTTTTGAAGGTGGCGACGCTCTTCTTTATGGTGATCGTCGCTCTCGACATCGTCGTCTCGGCGCTCCGCCTCTTTTCCAAGCGCGCGTACGCATTTGACTGTTTCCGCTTCGCCCTCCTCGTGCTCGGCGCCATCCTTATGGTGATCGCCTTTATCGCGGCGCCCGCAGGCGGCAGCCGCTGGGTACTCTTCAAGGGCAAGCAACTCTTCTATACCATCGGCATCCTCGTGCTCGCCATCGGCGCCCTTGTGGCGGCCATCGTTCTGACCGTCGTTTTGAAGCGGGCGGAGATGATCGCGAAGTACGCGGAGACCTTCCCCGGCATCGTGACGGACGGCGACGCCCCCGTGGAGACCGCCGCCCCCGCTTCTCCCGTTGCGGCCGAGCAGACGGCAGACGCGCCCGTAGCCGAGGTAGCTGCCCCCGTCGCGCCCGTTGCGGCCGAGCAGGCGCCCGCCTTCCGAGACGACGCCCCGCCCTATCCCTTCGCCCCGGCGGAGGCGCCCATCAGCGAATTCGAGCGCAGGATGGAGGCGCTGGCGCGCGGAGAACAGCCCGACTACATTCCCGCGGGGAAGCAGCCCCAGACGCCCGCACAGCCCTATTCCCCGCTCGCGCGCGGGGGTTCGCCCTATGCGCAGCGCAATGCGGGCTACGCCGACCAGTACACCTACGACCCCTTCATCAACAGCCTCTCCCCGCAGGAGAAGAACGAGTTCGGCGACCTGTTTATCGCCTGCAAGGCGGGCAAGGTGGACGGGCTGCCCATCTACGCGATCGGCGGGGACAACAAGGAGTTCTTCCGCAAGGTGTTTATCTACCTCGGGAAATTCCGCAAGGATATCTCCAACGATCTGTTGGATAAGCTGTACCAATATGTGAGCAGAAACAGCTGACGCGCTGAATATGCGACGAGCCCTGCCGTAGCGGCGGGGCTCTTTTTTGGTTGGTTGGGGTTGGGGGGGCGGACTTCGTTGTTCGGGATCGACGCGGTTTACACGGAATAAAAATAAGGTCATGTTTCGACACACAGCCGACCGCAGGTGCGGTCGGCTGTGGCTCAACATGACGTGATTTATGTGGCGTGCCCCACCCCCCTACCCCCCTCCCGAGGAGGGGGCAGAAGACGGAGCGGAGCGGGAGTTCGATTGATAAGGGAAGATTCACTCGGCTCCTGCGGAGCCTCGGAATGAGGAGGACGGGCGGGGCGCGGATGACGCGGTCTACACGGGATAAAAATAAGGTCATCCTTCGACGGAGCTCAGGATGACGTGATTATGGCTCAATCCCCATCACCGCCTACGGCGGAGCTTCAGCACAAGGCACGCCTGCGGCGCCCCAAAGGGGGGAAGCCTTGTGGACGCCCTTTCCAAAAGGGGAAGCAAGGGGCGAGGCGGACTTCGTTGTTCGGGATCCTTCGCGGATAGGCCGCAGCGGACTTCGTACAGCAATTCGGCTCAGGATGACGCGATTTACCGCGGCAAGAGTGGGAGACAAGGGGAGCCCCACCCCCCTACCCTCCTGCGGGGGTTAGTCGGGGATGCGGAGGATGACGCAGATGCCGTCCTTTTCGCTGTAAATGCGGCGGGAGGCGAGCGCATCCACAAGATACAGCCCCCTGCCGCGCTCGGCGTCCTCGCCCGAACAGACGCTCCGTTCGGGCGGCCTGAACTCGTTCTCGCTCCGCACGGCGATGCGGATCTCGTTGCCGCTGCGTTCCACCGTGAAATAGGCGCGGCCGCCGCCGTGGTGCAGCGCGTTGGTGAGCAGCTCGTTGGCGACCACCTTGCTATCGAACACGGCGCCCTCCGGGACGTGGGCGGCGATGAACGCCTCGCACATGCGATGAAGCGCCTGTTTCAGCGCGTTGTATCCGTCGATCTCGAAGTACATCATTCCGCCATGCTCTTCTTCAGGTTCTCTCTTAATTTCTCCAAAATTTTGCGTTCCATGCGCGAGACGTACATCTGCGAAACGCCCATGCGCTTTGCCGTTTCCGCCTGCGAGAGCTCCTGCCCGAAGCGGAGCGCGACCATCGTCCGCTCGTCGCCCGTGAGCGTTTTGAGCGCGGAGACGACCTCGTCGCGCAGCTCGAGCCGCTCGAAGGCGTCGTCGCCGTCGGGGAGGACTTCGTAAAAGCTACCCGTCTCGTCGTCTTTGGCGGGGCTGTCGAGCGAGACCACGCCGCCCGCTTCCATGGCGCGGATGACCTCTTCCTCCGTCACCCCGAGGCGCTGTGCGATCTCGCCTGCGGTGGGGAGCTTGCCCGTTGCGGCGGACAGTTCCCCCGAGAGGCGCTTTGCCGCCGCGCGGAGTTCCGCCACCTTGCGGGGCAGGTGGATGAGACGGGAACGGTCGCGGAAGTAGTTCTTGATCTCCCCCGCGATCGTGGGCGTGATGTAGGTGGAGAAGCGCACGCCCTTTGTCTCGTCGAAGCGCTCCACCCCCTTGAGAAGGGCGAGCGAGGCGACCTGCACGAGGTCGTCGTACTCCACCCCCCTTCCCACGAATTTTTTCGCCAAAATTTCGGCAACGTAATAGTACCGCTCAACGATCTCGTTGCGCAGTTTGGCATCGTGCGTTGCCCTGTATTTTGCGAAAAGTTCGGTTTCGTTCATTGTTTCCCCGCAAAGCGGAAGGCGATCGCCTTGAGCTTGCCTTCCCGCTGCTCCGTAGACACGGCGTCGTTGAGTGCGCCGAGGAGGGCAAAGGAGATCTCGTCCTCCTCCGTGGGCGCGCCGCTGCCTTCGCCCTCGCCCTCGACGCGGACGGCAAGACCGCCCTCGAGAGAGAAGGTGACGCGCGCCTCCCGATACCCCCTGTGCATGAGCAGAAGCAGGCTCTCGGTGACGCACACCTTGCAATCTTCGCTCTCGTCGAGGCCGAGCGAGGCAAGGGCGCAAAGGCCGCCCGTCGTAAGGCGCACCGTCGTCATTTTATCGCTTCCGAGCGGGAAGATCAGCGTCATGAGTTCGTTCATGCTTCTATCTCCATGATCTTGTCGAGCGCGCAGATGACGAACAGCTTTTTGAGCCGAGGCTGCAGCCCGGAGAGCCGCATGGTGCGGCCGTCGGACTTGACGCGCTTGAGAATTTTGACGAATGTGCCGAGCGTCGTCGAATCGATAAATTCGAGGGCGTCGCAGCGGAACACGACGTCGCGCGGCGAACGCGCATAGGCGGCCGCAAATTCCTCGAAAAATTCGTCGGCGTTCTCCGCGTCGATCTCGCCGCAAAGCGTAAATTCCAGCGCGGGTTGCGTACCGGTTACGGTGACTTCCTTCATTTCTACCTCCGAAGCCCTTGCGGGCGTTCCTCTTATTTATACCGCGCGAGCGGGCGCGGCGAAACGCTCAAAGTAAAATTTCGTTGAGATCGCGCAGCACGAGATCGGGCACGTCGGGGAAATTTTTCATCGTCTCGCGCGTGGTTTCGCCCGAAAGTACCAAAACGCTGCGCATTTCGTTGTTGTTTGCGAAGCGGATGTCGGTGTGCATCCTGTCCCCCACCATGCACATCGCGCCGCGTTCCACGCCGTAGCGCGCCGCAAGACCGTCCCCCATGGTGCGGTAGGGCTTGCCGATGATGACGTCGGGACGGCGGCCCGAGGAGCGTTCGAACAGGGCGAGAAAGGAGCCGACATCGGGCATGGAGCCGTATGAAGTGGGACAGACGTCGTCGGGGTGGGTCGCCAAAAACCTGACCCCATCCCGCAATTTTTTATCGAAACGGCGGAGTTTCTCGAAGGTGAGCGTGACGTCGTAGGCGAGCACGCAGACCTCGGGAGAGGCTTCGTCGAGACAGATCCCCTCCGCCGCGAACTGCGCCTTGAGCGCGTCCGTGCCGAGGAGGAACACCCGCTTGCCCCGCTCGTGCGACTTGAGATAGGCGACCGTCGCCGTGGCGGACGTGTAGACGCCGTCCCCCTCCGAGAACAGCCCCGCGCGCTCGAGCTTTTGCCTGTACTCGCCCTCCGTGCGGGAGGAATTGTTGGTCAAAAAGACGAGCTTTTTGCCCATATCCCGCAGCGTTTGCAGGGTTTTGCACATGCAGCCGATGGGGACGCCGTCGAGGTAGACGGTGCCGTCGAGGTCGAGCAAGAACAATTTTGTGGTTTGCAGAAGTTCCTCTTTGGTCATGATCTCTCCAGAAGCCCGAAGTCGCGGATGACGGCGGAGAGGCCGCCGGGGCAGCGTTCGGGCAGGGTATAGAGCGCGTCGGATATTCCGTTGTAGACGGTGATGGGCTGCGAAAACGCATAAACGCTGTCGATTTCCGCATTCTGCCGCGCGATCGCGTTCAGCTCGAGCAGGAAGTCGGCGCGGCGGCGTTCGAGCATGAGCGCCCTCCGCGCGTACGCATCGGGCGATGGAATTGCGATGTCGCCGTAGGCGCTTCCCGCCCGCCGTGCGCGGCCGTTATAGTCGGCGACGGCATACTTGCGAGGCTTGCCGCACTTGAAAAAGGCGAGATAGAGCGCGGTGAGCTCGTGCAGGGCGCGGAACGCGTCGGGCTCGGGGTAGAGACGAACGAGGCTCGCCCCTTCCCCCTGCCATGCGCCTTGGCACTCGCTTTGGCGGAGGATGGAATTGGCGCGGACGATGTTCTCCGGCTCCGCGGAGGGCAGCGGCGCATCTTTGAGCGGGGGACGTTCCTCCGCAAAGACGGCGAGGGCGCGCGCCTCGAAGCGGGCAAGCCGCGCAAGGCCGACGCGCGCGAGCGCAGAGGAGAGCGACGGGCGCATGAAGGCGACGTCGCAGAAGAGCTCGGCATCCCGCAGGGGCGCCTGCATCCGCACGCCGTCGGACAACACGGCGCCGCTCGGCGGATAGGCGCCGTAGAGAGCGGCATCGGACGGGGCGAGCGCGCATGGGACACGGCGCACCTCGGCAAAAAACCGCGCGGCCGTGAGCGTTTCTTCCCCTCCCGCCGCAAAGATCGCCCCCACGCCGTCGGGCATGGCGAAGAGGGGCAGGACGTCGGCGCCGTCGAGCACGACGGAGAGCGCGCGCGGCGAGGACGACGCGAAGGCAAGCCGCGCATACGAACGCGCATCCGAGACGAGCAGGAGTTTGCCCGCCGTGCGGCCGCGGAAGCGCGCGACGCCCTCTTCCACGGAACAAAAATGCAATCCGCCGCCATCCTTCGCATCCTCTCCCGCAAGCGGGGTCTTCTTTGGTACGGAGGGAGCTGCAAACTGCATGTTCCACCTCTATGAAAGAATTTTTTTGAGTTTTTCGAGCAAGATATCGTCCTGTTCGGGCGTTCCCACCGTGATGCGGCAGAAATCCGAGATGCGCGGCTTGTTCCAATAGCGGACGAGCACCCCTTCCGCCTTGAGACGCGCGTACAATTCGGCCGCAGGGACGGGCGCCCTGCCCGCGAACAGGAAGTTCGCCGCGCTCGGCAGCACCGTGAGCCCCAGCGCGCGGAGTTCCTTTTTCAGGCGTTCCCGCTCCGCTATGACGCGGGAGACCGTCTCCCTATGATATGCGGCGTCCGAGAGCGACGCGACGCACGCGGCGGCGCCTTCATGCGGAAGAGCCCCTCGATGAGAGCAGCGTCCCCCACGGCGTAGCCGCAGCGCATGCCCGCGAGCGAATGGCTCTTGGAGAAGGTGCGGACGACGAGCAGGTTGGCGTATTTTTGCGTGAGCGGGACGCAGCTTTCGCCGCTGAAATCGGCGTAGGCTTCGTCGAGCACGACGAGACGGTTGGGCACGGAGGCGACGAACGCCTCCACCTCCGCCGCGGAGAGCGCCATGCCCGTGGGCGCGTTGGGGTTGGCGAGGAAATATCCGCCGCAATCTGCCGCACGCATGCCGCAAATATCGGGCGAAAAGTCCTCTTTCAGGGGGACGACGGCCGTCCTGACGCCGAAAAATGCGGCGAACACTTCGTAAAAGGAGTAGGTGACGTCGGCAAAGCAGGCGGCACGTTCGGCATCGAAAAAGGCGGCGAAGGAGAGTGCGAGCACCTCGTCGGAACCGTTGCCGCAGTAGACGTTCTCCCGTGAGACGCCCTCGGACGCGGCGAGCGCGTCCCGCAGGATATCGGCATTGGGCTGCGGGTAGAGACGGAGACGGGCGGCATCGAACGAGGCGATGGCCTCCGCCACGCGCGGGGAGGGCGGGTAGGGATTTTCGTTGGTGTTGAGCTTGACAAAGCCGCCCGCCGGCTGTTCACCTGCAGTGTACGGCGTGATCGAGCGGGCACGGTAGCTGAAAAAATTCATGGAGAAAACCTCCGCGGAGATGACTTTTTTCTATATGAGAAGGGCGAGCGCGTTCGCGGCATACCCCACCGCCGCGCCGAGCGCATACATGGCGAAAATTATTGCGAGGGCGGCCTTTAAGCCGCTGCGTTTGCGGAAGAGCACGAGATAGCCCAGCCCTGCGTTGGACACGAGCCCGCCCAACAGCCCGCCGAAGCCGATGCCGTGCAGGGCGAAGGTCTCCGCCAGCACGACGGACGAGGCGCAGTTGGGAATGAGCCCGATGAGCGGACAGATGAGCGGCTGGTACCAATAGCCAGCCCCCTGCAAGAAGCCGACGACGCGCGCTTCCCCCACGCCGAAAAACAAAAATCCGAACGCCAAATTGACGAGCAGGACGAACGCGGCGACCTGCAGCGTGTGCAGAAGCGGCGAGACGAGGTACATTTTGAGCGTGGACGGGTGCTTGTGCTCGCAGACGGTGAGCTCGTCGCAGGCGCATTCGCCGTGCTCGTGCGCCGCCTCGTCCTCCGCATGTTCGCCCTCGGCATGGGCGTGCTCTGCCATGTGGGCGGCGTGGGCGGGGTCGTGGTTGGCGGTGTGGGCTTCTCCCCCATCGCCGCGATCGTGGACATGGGGGAGGGTTTGATGCTCGACGCCGGGGTGTTCACCGTGATCGTGGACATGCTCGGGCAGGGGCGCGGTGGAATGCGTTCTGCGGTAGAAGGCGTCCACGAGGTAGCCTATCGCCACGCCAAGCGCGAGTTTGGCACCCAGAAGCCCCAAAATGGAGTAGAGACGCTCCGTCCACAGAAAGCCCGTTTCGGAGGACAGAAGGAGCACCAGAAGCCCCTCGTCGCTCGTGGCGATGAATACGGCGAGCAGGGCGCCCAACGTCAGGTGACGGTGTTCGTAGAGCTTGGCCGCCATCACCGAAAATCCGCACATGGGGACGAGCCCCGTTGCCGTTCCCACGAGCGGCGCAGCCCGCCCCGTAAGCAGGCGGGACGGCTTGCCCACGCGCGTGTTGTGCTCCATGAGCTCGATGAGTATGTACATCAGGAAAAGAAACGGCACGAGCTTGAGCGTGTCGAGCAAGGCGTCTAATAGAACATCGTACCACATGGCCGTTTACTCCCCTTTTTTCTCATTCTAATATATCCGTTTTTGTTGGGTTTGTCAAGAATTTTATGGGTTGATTGGGGGGGACGTTATAATGGGCGGGGGCAGTTCGGTTGATTGGGGAAGATTCACTCGGGCTGCGCCCTCGGAATGAGGACACATGTAGGGGCGGGGGGCGGAATAAGGTGGGCGTGATTATGGCTCAATCCCCATCACCGCCTACGGCGGAGCTTCAGCGCAAGGCACGCCTGCGGCGCCCTTTGCGAAAGGGGAAGCCTTGGGGGCGAGGCGGGAGAGACGGCAGTTCGGTTGATTGGGGAAGATTCACTCGGGCTACGCCCTCGGAATGAGGACACATGCAGGGGCGGGCGAGAACCCCTTCAGTCACTGCGTGACAGCTCCCCCAAAGGGGGGAGCCAAGGGGGCGGGACGCAAAATTAGGCGGAGCCCCACCCCCCTACCCCCCTCCCGAGGAGGGGGCAAGAGACATGACGGGCGAGGCGGGCGGGAGAGACGGCAGTTCGGTTGATTGGGGAAGATTCACTCGGGCTGCGCCCTCGGAATGAGGACACATGCAGGGGCGGGGGGGGATAAGGATATGTTTCGACACGCCCGCCGAAAAGGGCATCGGCGGGCGGCTCAACATGACGTGATTTTGTGACCCCACCCCCGTCCCTACGGGACCACCCCCTCCCGAGGAGGGGGCAGTTGATATGGCGCGGGATATGAGAAAAGAGAGCGCGGGGCGCTCTCTTTTGTGTTTTGTTGATTGCTCGGCGACAAGGCAAGTTTGTGCTCGTCGGCGGAGCAGGCAATCGCTCGGCGACAAGGCAAGTTCATGCACGTCGGCGGAGCAGGCAATCGCTCGGCAACAAGGCAAGTTGTTGCATGTCGGCGGACGGGAATTGCTCGCGGAGGGGTTATTGCTCGTCGGTGGTTTCGTCGATGGTTTCCTCGGCGGGGACTTCCTCCGCGGGGATCTCTTCGGCGACGGGGATCTCTTCGGCAGCAGCCGCGGCCTCGGCAGCCTGACGCTTCGCTTCCATCTTCGCGTCGCGCTTCTTCTGCTTCTTCATCTCCTTGGTCTCCACGCGGGCGGCGTCGATCATCCTCTTCATCTCCTGCGGTGTAGGAGGCACGAAGGCTGCGCCCTCTGCGTTCTCGGGGATATTGTCGTAATGCTCGTCGCGCTCCAGCATCGTCGCTTCGGTGTAGCCGTCGAAGAGGTGGATGTGGCGGGCGTCGAACGCGAGCTCGATAATGTCGCCAAGTTCAACGGTCGCACGGGAGGAGATCTTCGCGATCATCTGCGTGGTGCTATCGACGATGGAGCCTTTCTCGCTCTCATAGTCGACATCGCAGTAGATC
>CANRFD010000025.1 GCA_947629845.1 uncultured Clostridia bacterium | reverse complement strand
TATCCGCGCTATCCTGCGGGGTAATTGTCAATTTACCCCCCCCGCATCAACAACGACCGCTGTCTTATCGCTCTTCCATTCGAGCGTAACGCCATCAGCCCATGCGGGAACGGTGGGAAGCGTGATTTCATTGTTTACAGCATCAGGAAGTTTGAGCCATTTCTTCACTTCGTCGACCTTTTCCTGTGCCGTCAATGTGCCCGCCGTAAGTTGGGTGATCTTGCAGCCGCTGTCAAATTCCTTTACGCCGGTGGAGTAGTGCTTCAACGTACCCTGCACGGTAACGGTATCGCCAGCCTTCACAGACTCGCTATACGTGCTCTTTTCACGGAATGCTTGAATTTCCTTATCACCGACCTTAATCGTGAAAGTGACGTTTCCAAACTGAGAGCTATACTCGGTATCAATGCGCATCACTTTACCGGTGAGCGAATAGGTGCCCTTCAAAGTCGTGTTCGCTTTGGAAGCGAAGAGCTTTGTAACAACATCGTCCTGGGAGAACGCGTGCTTACACTGAGCGCAGGTGTTGAGTTCGGGCGTGCATTCTTCGGTAATGTCCGCTTCGGGGCAATCTGCCACGTCGCAATGACCTGTGTGCTGCCAACCGGTTTCAGCGTCGTAGGTGTAGGCGTAGTTGTGCTGGTGTTCAGGTGCCTCGTAGGAGATGAGCGTAGGGTTGGTCGAACCCTGATAGGACACCTGTATTCCGCTGGAGTGCTTCTGCAAGAAGCCCTGCACAACGATTTCCGCACCCGCCTGGAAAGCGGTGTTATCCGTGAGAGCCGTGCCGAGTGTCAGCCTGTAAACCTGTATCTTTTGATCGGAATCCAACGAGGAAGCAATGTAGGTGCCCGTAAAGTTACTATACTGGCTGTTCCATTCGCCCCTTGTAACGACAATACCCGTCACATAGAACTGCTGCGTCGTGCTTACAAAGCTGCCCGAGGAAAGCGGATCGCAGAGCGTGATGACGTCTTCTACGGTGTAAGGATCATCCGCCGTGCCTGCACCGGTAAGCGTGGTGGCGGGCTTCAAGGTGATAACAACTTCCTTGGCTTCGGTTGTGACCTCGCCGACGGTGACGGTGACCGTAAGGGTGACCTCGGTATCGGCGGCGGGCAGGGAGTTGATCTTGAGCACATTGTCCGTAACGGTGACGTAGTCGGAAGTGCCCTTCAACGCCCAAACGACCGTTGCGTTGTACTGCGCGGAGGTAGGAAGCGCGATGCCGGTGGTATTGGTTTCGTTGAACGTCGTCTGGGAAAGGGTGAGCTTTCCGAGAACTTCGTTTGCGCGGGTCTCGTCCGTCGCCTCTTCCAAGGTGCCGTAGTGGGCGACCCACTGATCTACGCCCTCTTTGTTGTTGGGCGTGTAGGTGCCGTCTTCACCCTTTGTAGCGATACGGGTGATGTAGTTGCCGCTCATCGTGGTATTGCTGCTGTAATTGCCGAAGTAATAGAGGTCGGTATTGGGTTTGCTTTCATCCGTGTTATTGTATTCGGACTCAAACACGAAGTTCTGAATGCCTTCGATCCACTGCCAATACTTGCCTTCGGTCTGCGCGTCGTTCATCTTGATATCGACGCCCGACGTACCGCTTGCGCGGGCAGCAAATTCAAGGAACTTGCCGTTGATGGTGATCGTGTACTTGTTGTCGGTGCCGATCTGGGTGACGACGAAGTCAGCCGCTTCGGCGATATCGAGAGAGGTT
This sequence comes from uncultured Clostridia bacterium, assembly GCA_947629845.1. Classification (GTDB taxonomy): domain Bacteria; phylum Bacillota; class Clostridia; order Christensenellales; family Borkfalkiaceae; genus Gallimonas. Next base: position 14,112 of record CANRFD010000025.1, on the reverse strand, counting down.
GCGAAGTAGTAACCGTCCATGCTGCCCGTTGCGTAGTAGGTCGCGCCCTTGTTTGCGCTGTACATCGCAAGTTTGTAGGTGCCGGCCTTGCCCTCTGTAATGGCCTTGAACGTGACGGTGGGAGCCGCGGAGACTTTGACGTTGAAGAATACTTCGTCTTTGGCTTCCTCCGTTTCGTAAGAAATCTTGGCGTACACTTTGAGCGTGGACGCGGTCATGGGAAGATATTTGATTACGAGCTTCTTGTTCGCGGCATCGATCTCTGCCCATGCGGGTGCATTCTCGATCCTCCACGTGATGGTGGCGCCGTACGTCTCGATGTTCTTCTCGGGAAGATCGAACTCGCCGGCGTGCGTGATGGCGTCGATCCTCGTCTTGTTAAGGCTCTTGTAAACTTCTTCTACGATGTCTGCAGCCTCTGCTTTCCACGAACGGATCTCGAAAATGCTCTGTGCCGAATAGGTCGTCGTTTCGCCATCCTTGATCGCATAGGTGACCTCGATGAGACAGGTCTTATCCGTGGCCTGCGGGGTGACGGCAATGGAGTTGCCCGTGATGACAACGGGAGCGCCCTCTGTTACCGCTTTTGCTAATCTATACGTGATCGTAACGCCATCTACCGTAGGCATTTCGACCGTCGTGTCGTCCTTGAGAATGCCGCCAAATTTCTCCTTGACTTTGTCGTTGACCGCGGTCTGCGCAGCGGCGATCTTTGTTGCATCGGGATAGGTGGCAGCTGCCGTTGCGGCGGTGACGTCGTCCGCCGTACGAGGCTGAATGCGGAGATGCTTGGTATCAAACGTGGCACCGCTATCGTAATAGCCGAGAATGCCCTTGACATCGACGACATCGCCTGCCTTCAGACCTTCGAGCTTGGCTTTGAGCGTGCCCCGCACTTCTTCTTCCACCGCAACATAGCTGGAGAGGTAGATGTCGACGGTCTTCCCGCCGTTTTCGAGGGTGACCGTGATGTTGCCCTTGCCGTCGTCCGTGGCTTCGGTCTGAACCTTCCAACCGGTGACGGAAACGAGACGGCTCATCTGCCACTTGGCACTCTGTACACCGGAGATGATGTCGACATCCATCGCGCGGATGTGATCGTCAATATTGATGGCTTCCTTGCCGTCGAACACAGCGGTGCCCGCTTCGTAGCCGTTGGTCTCCCAAAGGCCGTTGTAGTTCTTGGCATAGTCGCCGCTGAACGTGAAGTGCGCACCGGGAACGACCTTTTCAACGTCGTCTGCAGATTCGAGCGCGGCCTGCCAAATGTAGTAGCCGGAGCAGAAGTCGCTATCGACGGCGAAGAAGCTCGCCATGGGACCGTATTGGGAATCGTTTGCGGCAACGTATACATGAACGACGTAGCCATCAAATTCGATGGGGAAGCCCGCCTCGGAGTACAACTTGTTGACGGTCTGACGGTGATCGAGAACGGGCGAAACGGAGACTTCGTAATCCGTGGTCGCCGGTTCGGCCTCGCCATAGGTGAACGTCGCCGTGAGCTTTACCTTGACGAGATCGTCGCCGGGCGCAACTTTCACCGTTACGTCGTCGCCCTCCGTTATCACCGTAAGGTAGGTTTGACCTGCCTCCGCCGTCCAATCGATATGCGCGGTTTTCCCCTGAATGGTAAAGGAGGAATCAAGTTTGAAATCATCCTTTACGGGCGCCGAAAACGCTTCGTTGGTGTAGCGCTTCATGAACGTGAACACGGTGAGCGCATCGACGCGGACGGTGAAGTCTTTGCTCGCGCCGCCCGAGGAAACGGTGAGCTTGACGGACGTGACCGCATCCTGCAAGGTGACTTTGGCAGTGTAGGTCTCTGCCTCTTCCCCGCCATCTTCAATGGCGATGGCTGCGTTGTCGGACTTCCACTCGACGTTCACGCCGTTGTCTATGCCGATTTTCTTGGGCAGAGTGAAGTCTGCATCGACGAGCTGATTATCCTGCGGGAGCAGGTAAGCATCGATCGCATCCTTCGCCGACTGGCCGCCGCAAGCAGCCAAGCCCAGTACGAAAGTCAGCGCAAACAAAACCGACATGATCGTAAGCGCCAGTTTTCTTGCTTTTCTCATAGTTTATCTCCTTTTTTTATTTTACGATGTCAGTATAGTTCACAATGGTAAGCTCGTCGGAGCCGTCCGTGAACCGGTAGCAACCTTTGATGGTGAGCTGGTTCCCTGCCGCGATCGTGCCTTCTACATACGTCTCGGGGACCTTCACTTTGAACGTGAAGGTGGAGGAAGTGCCCTCCTTGTTGGTCGCCGCGCCCGTGAAAGTGAGCGTGGAGCCATTTAGCGGCGAGACCTCGCCGACCGTGACTTTGCCATAGCAGTTGGTGCTGCCATAGGCGCCTGTAAAATAATCGCTGTTGGGATTGAAGATGAGATAGTACGACAGCTGATCGCGCCACGAGTGCTCCGACTCCTCTCCCTGCGTTGTTTTATAGTCGTTATCGTAGTTGATGCCGGCGATTTGCATATTGCCGCCGTATTCTTCCAACGTACCGACAATGTGATACAGGCTGCCTACCTGCAACTTCCCGTCCCCGGTGACATGCCCTGCATACAATGTGAGAGTGTAGACCTTGTTCGTCTCCTCATCGTACTGCGCGATCGTGTAGGTGATGCCGGATTTCGGCAACTTCTCCAACACGTACGCATGCAGGTGAACTTTCATATTCTCCGCGTATTTCTCGGGATTCTCCGCGAAATCTTTTAGGGACATCGGCTGCACGGAGGTATCGAACAGCGGATCCTCGAGGTCGGGATCGTGCAAGTGCAACTTTTTCCCCTTCGCGAACTCCTCCGCCTGCTGGAAATAGCTGTAGTATGCCTTGCTCGCGTCTTCCTTATTCTTGGAATAGCCGTTCTCCACCAATTCGAGGTTGAGACACTTGAAGTCGTCCGTCGCCGTCTTATACCACACGTAGCACAGCGACCTGCCGCCCTGCGTATCCTTTTCGGGCACGCCGCCGGTGGCGGATTCGAGCACGATGGTCGTAGCGCTCTTGAGATGGGCGTCGGTGAAATTGCTCGCCGCCTTGCCCCACTTCTCCACGCCGCCCGTACTCTCGGGCGTATCGACGCCCTGATAACGCACCCGAACGGTCCCCTCGCCGGACGTTAACCTGAAGGTAGTGGTATCGCCGTCGGTCGTGCCGCCGATCAACTCCACTCTTTCGATGCCGTCGTCGCTCTCCAGTACCTTGCCCTCGTATTCCTTTGTGAGCTTCAAGGTCTTTGTGATGGCGTCATAGTGGTCGGGCTCACCGCACGCCGTAAGGGCGCAGCTCACCGAAAGCACCGCCGCCGCACAAAGTGCCAACATGATTTTCAAAGATTTTTTCATGGCGTTATCCGTATTATTCCGTCACCGAAATTTATTGCGCCGTGTTGCCGCCGCAGGCCTTGACCGCATCCGCAAGGGCGTCTTTCGCCTTTTTCTGCCCGAGCAGGACGTACTGCACAACGCTCGTCATCTGATCGCGCGCCACAGAGGAGCCGACAAATGCGGGAGATGTGAAGAAGCATTCGTTGAGACCGTTCGCGACCTTGACTGCCTTGGAGGCGACAAGATCGGCGCCGGTCAGCGAATTGCCGTCTTCATCCTTGCCATTAAGGAAGAGCTGGAAGTCCTCGCTGTTTTCAACGTCGGTACGCATCGGGTTGTAGCCGCTGACGCGGGAGAACTTCACCTGGAAGCTGACGTCGAGCAATTCCTTGATGAACTGGAAGGTCATGATCTCCTTCTCGTCGGGATTGGTCACGCTGTGACCGCCGCGAAGCATGACGAGGGAAGGTCCCTGGCTGATGCAGGCGCCGTTATCGCCGGTCTTAGGGATACGGGCGACTTCCGTCGTGTAAATCTGACCTGCCTGGTTGTTCGCGCCGCCCGAGGAGCCGATGCAGAATACGAGACCGCCTTTCTCGGCGCCCTGGACGAAGAGTGCGCTCGTGTAAGCGCCGCCGTAGAGCTGCTGCGTCGTGATATAGCCGGCGTCGTAATAGCCCTTGATCTTATTCAGCCACTCCTCTGCCCCAGAGTTATTAAACAGATAGTGGTTGTTCTCATTTACATCGGTATAGCCGAAGCCGAGCTGCTCGGACATCGTGATGAACCAGTTCGCCTCGCTGTCGTAGCCGAGAGGTGTACAGGTATCCCACTTATTATGCGCCTTCTCGCAGATCCTCCAAAGGTCGTCCCATGTTTCGGGTACGGTCTCATCAAGGTCGTCGAGAGCCTCCTGATAGTAGTAGAGAACCTCGGTAGACCGCACGAAGGGGATCATCATGAGGGCGTCCTCCGCAAAGTTATATTTGGAAGCGCCTGTAAAATTCTTTGCACGGCACTCTTCCATGAATTGCTCAATGAACGCTTCGGTATCTTCCTGCGTGAAGCCAATGCGATCGATCGTCTTGGTATCATCGCCAACCGTATAGGTGTAGGAATCGGCCTTCGTGAGATATTTGTTCAAATCTACCACGGTACCGGATTCCATATACTGCGCAACGTGGTCGGCATAGCAGTACGCAAGATCGGGTTGCAGACCCGCCTGCAGATCGGAACGCACCTTGTTCAATACTTGGGGGTAACCGCCGGGCTGCGTGTGCTCAACCTTCCAGCCGGGATATTTTGCCTCAAAACTTTCGATCGCCTTCTGTGTGGTGGGGGTCAGATTTTTCCCTTGCGAGGAATAGAATACGATCGTATGATCATAGTCTGTTCCACCGTCGCATGCAGCAAACGCGACGCATCCCGACACCGCAATACAACATGCCAACGCAACTGTTAAAAACTTCTTCATCTCTTTCTCCTTTTTTTTATTTTATCTCCACCGTACCGTTTGGATACGGAGAAAATCGAACTTATATCAACCCTTCGTGCCGCTCTTGGAGACGCCGCGCATGATGTAACGGCGGCAGAAAATGAACAGCAGGAGGAGCGGCAAACTGACCATACAGACGGCCGCCATTTTGAGCGAATCGAGCGCCTGATTGCCGAAGGCACCGTTGTACATCGTCCAATTGGCGCCCCAAGGGCTCATTGCCTGCCTGGTATCGGCGAAACCGTTCGTTACCCAGTTGGTGATCATCTGCCAAGGTTCCGTGTTGATGAGACGGGGCCAGATGTAGCTGTTCCACGTACCGATAAAGCGCAGCAGAGTGATGGAGATCAGGGTGGGCGCAGTGAGCGGGATCATGACCTTGAGCAGGTAGCCCAAATCGCTCAGCCCGTCGACCTTCGCCGCCTGATATAGCGAGTTGGGGATCTGCATGAAGTTGTTCCGCAACAGATAGATGTAGTACACGCTGACGAGGAAGGGCAGGATGAGCACGGTGTACGAATCGGTCATACCCGCCTTGGCGACTGTGATGTAGTTGGAAATGGTGTACAGTTCGCCGGGGATCATCATTGTGGCGAGCATCAGGGCGAACAGCATGTTCTTGCCCTTGAAGTTCATCCGCGCGAATGCGTATGCTGTGATGACGATGATGACGAGCCCGAGGAAGGTGGACAGAAGCCCGACGACGAGCGTGTTGATGAGAATTTGCTCGAACGTCGCCGTTGAACCGGAGCCCGCTACCGTCTGGTGGAATATCATCCAATAGTTCTTCCACTGGAACTTATGCGGGAAGAACGTGGGTACCGACTGGCGAAATTCCCATTCCGTCTTGAAGGAGGAGATGATCATCCAATAGAACGGAAGGAAGGAGAGCACGGCGCAAATGGTAAGGAACACATACACAAAGATGTTCTTTATGATGTGCCGCGTTTTATCCATACGCTTCTCTCTTTCGGCATTAAAGCCGGCGTCGCCCGCAGAGAGATCCCACGCCCCGACCTTCGCCGCGGGCGCCCTGCTCTCCCGCACCATGCGGCAGATCCGTACGGAGAGGAAGATACTTGCGATAATTCCCGCGATGATCAGTATGACCATCACCGCGACCACCCAATTTCCGGCGGTAGAATTTAATAATTGACCCGACATCCTCTCTCCTCCTTACCTGTACGTGGTGCGCCTCTTGGTAATTTTGTTGTTGAAGAACGTGATGATCATGATGATGATGAAGAGGAGCAGCGAACCTGCGTATGCGTAACCCGTCTGCCCGAGTTCGATGTAGTTGTACAGGTATCCGACCATCGTGCCCATATCGTAGTTCTGCCCCATCGTCTCGCCGAACAAGCCCACGATCGCCGAATATTGTTTCATGCCGCCCATGATGCCCGTCACCAAGAGGTAACTTATCTGCGGCATGATCATCGGCGCCGTGATCTTCCAGAGCACCGTCCAACGGCTGGCGCCGTCTACCTTGGCGGCGTCGTAATATTGCTTGTTGATGGATTGCATCGCGCTGAACAAAATTAGGATCTTAAAGGGCAACCCCGACCACACTTCGTAGATGATCGTGACGATGTATTTTGCCCAAGGAATGCTTAAACTGCCTATCTGCCAATGCGGCGAGGTGAGACCCACCCAGTCGATGGGTTTCACGCCGAACCAACCAAGCACGATGTTCACGAGACCCACCGTTTCGGTGTTGTTCGTCGTGCCGATGATCTTGAAGAACGTGGCGAACACGGCGCCCATTGCGAGCGCGTTTGTAAGATAAGGCAAGAAGAAAATGGTTTGATAAGCCTTTTGTATCCGCTTGATGGAATTGAGCGCCACGCTGATGAGCAGCGCAAGCAATGTGGAAAGCGGAACGGAAATAAAGGTAAGGAGCAACGTGTTCACGAGACATTGCATGAAACTCGCGCCGCCGGTGCCCGTATCTCCTTTGAGAACGCGAACAAAGTTATCGAAACCCCAGCCGTTGAATTTGCCCGTCATGCCGGAGTAATTTTGTTTAAGTGAATTGACGAAGGACGCGATGATGGGATAGAATGTGAATACCGCCATCAAAATGAGAGCCGGCGCAACGAACAGCCATCCGCTCTGGGATTTCATCCAGCGGCGGACGCGTTCCCCGCGGGAAAGCTGCGGGCCTTCCCCCATGCGCGCCTTTTTCTCCTCTCGGCCCGCCTTCGTGAAGCCGTAGAAAAAGTCCTTGATCGCCGTGTACTTATCTACGAACCAACTCTTGATGCGGTTGCCCAAATCGATAAAATATTGTACGAACTTGTTGTGCTTTTTCGGCGGGGCTGCCGCGAGCGTAGCAACGCCGGCATTATTTTCTTCCATTATCTCAACCTCTCCTCTGTTTCTGCGTCGTACAGGAATAGCTTTTCGGGTTTGATATTGAATTTCAGCTCGCCGGCATCTTCGGGCAAATCGACGCCGCCCACTGCGCAGCGCACGGCGGGTTTCGCCGAACTCTCATGCGCGCATATAACGCATTTGTCTTTGCCCTCGCCCTCGATATGGTCTACGCGGAGCGCCAAGGCGCCGTTCGCGTCGTAAGTGAACGCTTCGGGTGCGGCGCAGATGTATACCTCTTTGTCGGCAAACGCCGTCTCCGCGACGGCCTCCCCGCCGATGTATACCTTGCCGCCTTCGATCTTCCCCTTGAATACATTCACGGGATATCTCAGCCTGTCCTCCGTCTCTGCGTTGAACAGGAACAGTTTATACGGTTTGATGTTGAACTTCAGCTGCGTTGCGTCTGCGGGCAGGCGGACGTCGCTATCGATGATGCAGCGCGCGATGGGCTTGGTGGAGCACTCGTGCGTGGCGACGATGGACTTGTCCCTTCCCATGACCTCGATGTGGTCGACGTTCAGCGTAAACGCGCCTTCCTCGTTATAGACGAACCCTTCGGGACGGATGCCCACAAAGACATCTTGGTTGTCGAATGCGGTCTCCCAAGCGGCGTCTGCAACGGCCTCTTCGCCGATGTACACCTTGCCGTTCTCGATCTTGCCCTTGAAGATGTTGATCGGGGGCGTTCCGAGGAAGTTCGCGACGAACAGGTTGTTGGGGTCGTCATAGATATCCTGCGGGGCGCCGACCTGCTGCACCATGCCGAGCTTCATGACGACCATGGTATCGCAGATGCTCATCGCCTCTTCCTGATCGTGCGTGACGAACACCGTCGTGATGCCCGTCGTGCGCTGGATGCGCTTGATCTCTTCACGCGTCTGCAAGCGCAGCCGTGCGTCGAGGTTGGAAAGAGGCTCGTCCAAGAGAAGGACGTTGGGCATCTTCACGAGGGCGCGGGCGATGGCGACGCGCTGCTGCTGGCCGCCCGAAAGCTCGTGGGGCTTGCGTGCCATCAGATCCTCGATCTGCACCAGCCGCGCCGCGTCCAGAGCGCGGGCGTTGCCCTCCTCCCGCTTGATGCGCATGTTGTCCAGCGGGAAGCGGATGTTCTGCTCCACCGTCATGTGCGGATACAGCGCGTAGTTCTGGAACACCAACCCGACGCCGCGTTTTTCGGCGGCGAGCGTGGTCACGTCCTGATCGTCAAACAGGATCCTGCCCGACGAAGGGCTCTCCAGCCCGCTCAACATGAAGAGCGTGGTCGACTTGCCGCAGCCCGAAGGCCCGAGCAGACCGACGAGCCCGCCGGAGGGGATCTCGATGTTCATGTCCTCCACGGCGTGAACGGCTTTCCCGCCCTTGTTGCGGTTGGGGAAAATTTTGGTAAGGTGCTGAATGGATATCCTCATATGCGTTTAACCCTCGCGTTTGACTATTTTTATTGTTTTTTCCATTTGGTACCCTTCGACTTCCAAATTGTCGGGCAGGTCTACGGGAGCATATGCCCTGTCGATATCGATGAACGGATTGACGTAGATCCCCGCTTTCAGGCGAACCGTCGCGGTGTAGTCCTCCGATTTCAGCAATGTGAACACGGCCTCTTCGCTCGTGTTGGTATATTTGATCTCTACGCTGCCGTTGAACTCCGGCACCTCCGACAAGTCCAACTTCACCGTCACCATACTGAAGTAGTCGTGCCCGAAGAAGTCGGCCTTATCGACCTTCTGTTTCTCCTTGTGCGGGATCTTGCACACCTTGAACAGGAACCACTTGAAGAACTTGATGATCAGGTGCGAGCCGAGCAAGAAGTCCGCTATGATGTAGATCGCGACGAAATAGACGACGATGAAGGGAATGGCCTTTCTGTTCGCGATCCCGTTCACGGTGTCCACCGCAGCCTTGTACTCCTCCGACTTGGCGGTGACGGAACAATCGGGCGCCGCTTCGAGCGCTTCGGTCACGGCGTTGACGTAGTCGTTGCGCTGTTCGATGATCCTCGCCGACTCCTCGGCGGAGATATCCGCCTTGTTGCCCGCGGCCACCAGTTGGTTGTAGGCCGCGATGTCGCCGAAGCAATCGAAAAACCCGCTCCCGAACGCGAGGCTCTGTTCCGCCTCCGCGGTAAGTACGACCTCGCCCGTCTTGTCGGTGAAGCGCAGCGTCTTGACCGAGGAGACGTCGCTGTCGCGGATCTCCACGACGATAAATCCGCTCTGCGTGTAGTTGGAAATGCCGTCGTTGGTGCCGTTGCCGTCTGCGTCGTAGTCGAGGAGGGAAAGTTTGGTCTCCTTTCCGTCCTCCGCCGTCACGGAAAGCGACGTGCCGTTGTTTTGCTGGGCGAATACGTCGTAGTAGCCGTCAACGCCATAGACGTACCCCTCGTAGCACTTGAACAGCATGCCGTGCACCAAACCGTTTGCGGCGGCTCCGCTGTCCTGTGCGGTATCCCTGTCGTAGACTTCCATCACCGTCTCGTACAGGATGATGCCGCCGCCCTGTTCGAAATTGCTCTCCAGCACGGGCTTTCTGTTGAAGCCGACGGGTTCCGTCAGCACGATGCCCGTGATGAAGTCCCCGCTCTTCAATGCGTCCGATATCACTTCCGCCGGGGCCGTAAACGTCGCAAAGTATCCGGGCAAGGTCAACGCGAACACCAAACCGATCCCGAACGTGAAAATGAAATAGACTACGGTGGCGAAAATTTTGCTTTTTTTCATTCTTCGTCGATGTTTTGCATGGGATCGACCGGAATTTCAACCGGCGTCTCCTCCTGCTGCGTCTGCTCTCCCGCCGCGCTATCGCCGGGAAGCTCCTCCTCCGCAACAACGGGAGACCCGTCCGTCCGCTGAACATTCGACTTGAACGCGACCTCTCTCTTCTTGAGATTTTCGCGCTGCTCTCTATACTGTTTGCGGTTGATCACGGGGATCAGAAAATAGACGACGACACACAGCGCCACGATCGCCGCGAGCGCTATGAAGAAAATCGTATCCGTCGTGCCGAGTGAATTCAACGCCAGCAAACCTCGCATATCTTCCCTCTTCCTCCAAAACCTTGTTGCCGATCTGCTCCCCGCCCAAGGGGGATATTTTGCCAAATGTGTTCCTGTTGAGAATTATATCATTTTACGTCAATCAAGTCAATCTTTCAACAGATATTTTTTTACAAAAAACTGCATTTTTGTGCAAGCGCCGCGGCAGCCTCTAATGCGCCTGCGCTCACCCCTTGCGGCGGTGAAGAATGACGGCCGCCGCGATGACGGCAACTGCCGCCGCGGCAAACATGCCGCCCTCCGCAATGCCGATCACGCCGCCGCAGCCCGGCTTGCTTTCCGGCTTCACTTCGGGCGTTCCGCCTTGCTCTCCGCCCTGCGTGCCGCCTTGCTCTCCGCCCTGCGTGCCGCCGGACGTCCCTCCGGAAGTTCCGCCCTGCGTGCCGCCCTGTTCGCCGCTTCCGCCCTGCGTACCGCCGCCGACCGTCCGCTCGTGGCCGCAGAGATTGCACGTCGTATCCGTTGCGCTGTCATATACGTGCGGCTCGCTGACGTTCACCTCTTCGCAGCCCGTGCAGTACTTGGTGTGGTTGGCCTCGTCGAGGTCGCGGTAGCCGTAGCTGTGCGTATGCTCGGGTTCGCCCGTGCCGCCCTGTTCGCCCGTGCCGCCGCCGAGCTCCGCGTCGCCCCAGACCGCCGCCGCATATTCGGGGTGGTCGATGAAGGGATTGCGGTTATGTTGAATATTGAACACTGCCTCGTTGCGCGTCGTCTCGATGGCGTCTACGGGGTCGAGCTCGTTCCACTCGAGGAGCAGATCGAACGCTGCCTCCTCCGAAGCGGCCGAGACGATGTTTGTGATGGGAAGCGTGCCGAAATAACTTTCTTCCTGACTGTTGGATGCACCGTTCGTCGTGCCGTGCACGTTGGCATATGTGTTGTAGTGCGTATACACATACAGGACAATGCGCGCGACATCCCCTTTCGCGAAGTCGAGTGGCTCGAACACGCCGCCCGCTTGATAGCCGCCGATCTGTGAATTGGCGCCGCTTGTCGTCCTGGAGTAAATGGGACTGCCGTTTACAACCTCGCCGTACTTCTTGTCTCCACGGTCTGAATTCATCTTGACTTCCGAAGGGCGAAGATGATGCAGATCGGCGCCGCCGCCTTCCCTCCCCCAAAGCTGCCTGCCGGTACTGTCTTTGGAAAGAGCCTGCGCCCATACGTGCTCGCGGTTCCACCGCCCGGGATCGCCCCCATTCAGCGTCCACTCTGCTATTGTCTCGTGCGTATAAAATTCCACAACGCCCGTTTCCCCATTCAACGCAGGATCGGTCGTCGGGCCATATTTCTTACTGTCATCGTAGGAAGTATAATGCGTATGCGTGGTGGTGATGAGATCGTGGATCTGCCCGAGCAGTTCGTCTCCCTTCGTTGCAGTGATGGGCGCATAGTAATCGTCCGCCCCGGCCGCAGCCGCCAAAGACGTAGCCGCAGCCCCGCCCGCGGCAAACACGCCGCATGCAAACACCGCCGTGGCGCCGAGCGCCGCCAACTTGATGGAAATCTTTTGCATCTATCTTTCTCCTGTACGGAAAGCGTTCAATTTTTGGTGACGGGAAGCGCCGCCGCCCTGTATTTCAGCCAGCACTTCCTGCACATGGCGACGTACCTGTCGTTGCCGCCGATGCAGATCTGCGACCCCTCCGTCACGATGCGGCCGCTGTCGTCGAAGCGGGCGTTGACCGTCGCCTTGGCGCCGCAGGTGCACACCGACTTGATCTCGCTGATGGACTCCGCGATCTCGAACAGCCGCTTGCTCCCCGGAAAGAGGTGGGTGGTGAAGTCGGTCGAGAGCCCGAAGCACAGCACGGGGATGTTCTTATCGATGACGATGTCGGCAAGTTCGTCCACCTGTTCGGGCGTGAGAAATTGGCATTCGTCCACGATGATGACGTTGCAGTCGGGATACTTCCCGGTGTACAGCTCGTAGAGGTTTTCGTCCATGCCGACGGCGACGGCGTCCTGCATGAGCCCGATGCGGGACTTCACGACGGTCGCGCCGTCCCGCGTGTCGATGGCGGGTTTGAGAAGCAGCACCTTCATGTTGCGCTCCTCGTAATTGAATTTCGTGATGAGCGCCTGTGCCGTCTTTGAGCACCCCATCGCCCCGAACTTGAAATATAGTTTTGCCATATGTTTTTCCGTTGTAATTGCGGGGCGCGCTTGCCTTTTTTCCAAAGCGCTCCCCTCGCGGCCGCACAGGCGGCGCAAGTCCCCTTTTACACCACCACGCCGTATACGAGGGGTTCGTCGGCGGGCTTTTCGCGCTCCACCGCCGTCGCCGCAAGCAGTTTTTCCGCCGCGGCCACGAAGCAAGTTGCGTTGTCGGAGTACAGCACGGCGATAGTTTCGCCCTTCTGCACGAACTCGCCCGTCTTCTTCTTCAGAACGATGCCCGCGCTGTAGTCGATGGCGTCCTCCGCCGTGTTGCGCCCCGCGCCGAGCATCAGGCTGGAGAGCCCGTACGCCTCGGTGTCCACGCCGTGGATATAGCCGCTCACGGCGCTCTTTACGGGATATTCGTACTTTGCCTTTTTGAACTTCGAGGGATCCTCGATGAGCGAAGCGTCTCCGCCCTGTGCGGCGACGACTTCGGCAAACTTTTTGAGCGCACGCCCGTCCGCGATGACCTGCTTCGCGAGCTCTCTGCCCTCCTCGGGCGTTCCCATGCCCGCGAGCGAGAGCATGTGCCCCGCAAGCGTCAGGCAGACCTCGGTAAAGTCGGCAGGCCCGCGGCCGCAGAGCGTTTCTACCGCCTCGATGACCTCGAGGGAATTGCCGATGGCATAGCCGAGCGGCCGATCCATATTGGTGATCAAGGCGACCATCTTCTTGCCGGCGCTCTTGCCGATGTCCACCATGAGCTGCGCGAGTTCGCGGCTCTTCTCGACGCTCTTCATGAACGAGCCGCTGCCCGTCTTGACGTCGAGAACGATGCAATCGTCGTCCGCGGCGAGCTTTTTGCCCATGATGCTCGCGGCGATGAGCGGCATGCTGTCCACCGTCGCCGTGACGTCCCGCAGGGCGTACAGCTTCTTGTCGGCGGGAGCGAACTGCCTCGACTGCCCCACGATCGCGAGCCCGATCCTGTTCACCTGCGCGATAAATTCCTCCTCGGAGAGCGTGGTGCGGAAGCCGTCGATGGCCTCCAACTTATCCACCGTGCCGCCCGTGTGCCCGAGGCCGCGGCCGCTCATCTTGGCGACCTTCACGCCGAGCGCCGCCACGATGGGCGCAACGACGAGGCTGGTCTTATCGCCCACGCCGCCCGTGGAGTGCTTGTCCACGCGGATGCCCTTGATGGCGGAAAAGTCCGTCTTGTCGCCCGAATCGCGCACGGCGAAGGTCAAGTCGCACGTCTCCCGCACCGACATTCCCCTGTAATAGATGGCCATGCACAGCGCCGAGATCTGATAGTCGGGAATGCTGCCGTCGGTCACGCCTCTGATGAAGAAGTCGATCTCCTCGGTGGAGAGCTCCCCGCCGTCCCGCTTCTTTTTGATGATGTCGTACATTCTCATATCGTTCTCTCCCGCGGGCGGCTATTTCGCCCAATTCCCCGCCTTGATATATTCGGCGAGAAGGTCGCGCGCATAGATGTTGCCCTCCAAACGCTCGACCTCCGTGATCTTGTTGGAGCGGTAGGTGGAAGTATAGGTATCCACGATCACATAGTAATCTGCGTTCCTGTCCACTTCCGCCGCCTTGACCGTCGTATAAATATGGTAAGGATTGCGGCTGTCGGTCTGGCGGTTCAAAAAGTTGATGAAGTCCGACCCCTTCAGCTTCCCGAGCACGAGCGTGTTGTCGAAGGGCAGCACGGAGTAGAGGTCGGCGTACGTCACGTCGCCGG
>CANRFD010000024.1 GCA_947629845.1 uncultured Clostridia bacterium | reverse complement strand
CCCCTCGAGGGGGAGCTGTCGAGGCCTTAGCCGAGACTGAAGGGGTGTCATAAAAATCACGTTGCCCCGCCCCGCGCACGCGTATTCTCCTCATTCCGAGGCCCCGTAGGGGCCGAGTGAATCTTCCCTTATCAATCGAATTGCCCGCCCCGCAAGGCTTCCCCTATAAATCCCCGCACCCGCCACATAAATCACGTCATGTTGAGCCACAGCCGACCGCATCCGCGGTCGGCTGTGTGTCGAAACATGTCCTTATTATATTCCCGCCCCCCCGCGTCATTCTTCGCTGCGCCCTTCGCTCACTCCCAAGCGGGCGGAGGGCGCAGCGAAGGATCCCGAACAACGAAGTCCGCCCCCCATAAAACACACAGCCGACCGCACAAAGCGGTCGGCTGCCTCTCAACCCGTATTCTTTTTCATTCCACGGCCTTCAGCGATTCGTTCATCTTAATTCCCGTAATTTTTCTCCGCAGGATGAGCGTCACGACAAAGGTAAAGATCAGCGAAACAAGCGGCGCGAGCAGCCACACAAACCAGTTGATGGAGGAGAGCGTCGCAAAGTCGTTCATCACCTTAAAGACGAAGAAGCAGAGGAGCGCGCCGAAGGGGAGCCCGAGCGCGATCCCGATGCTGCCCGTAATGTAGATCTCTCGGTAGATATAGCCCGTCACCTCCCTGTCCTGATAGCCGAGCACCATGAGCGTCGCAAGTTCCCGTTCCCGCTCGCTGATGTTGATGTTGGTGAGCGTATAGATGACGACGGCGTTCAGGAGGGCGGCGAAGATGAGCACGATGACGGCGACGCCGATCATGGCGTTGGTGCCGATGTCGGTGAAGAGGCAGGCGTCGAGCACGGCGAGCCCCGCAAGCACCAGCGCGGTGGAGGCCATCACGGCGATGATGGTCATGAGAAACCGCATCTTATAGCGCAGCACGTTGCGCAGGGTCGACTTGTATTTGAAGGAGACGCGGTTCCACAGCACGGGGATCTTTTCGAGGATGACCTTGTGCCCGGGCTTGGGGGCGCGGGGGCGAAGGAGCACGGCGGGCGCCCTGCGCGTCATGCGCAGCCCCGCGATGAGCGTCGCGGCGAGGGCGGCAAGCAGAATGGCCGCCGTCACGATCAGGAAGAAGAGGGGAGCGATGTGCCGCGAGAAGGGCGGCAGCACGTACACCCACGAGAAGTTGATATAGATGATATAGGCGAGCCCCCAGCTCGCGGCAAACGCGCCGCCTCCGCCGATGATCGTCCCCACCAGCGCAAAGAGGAGATATTTGGAGAGGATGCGCATGGGGGAGTAGCCGAGCGTCTGCAAACAGGCGATCTGCCCGCGCTCCTCTTCCAAGAGTCGGGTCATGGTGGAGAGCACGACGAGCAGGGTGACGAAGAGGAACACGACCATGATGACGTACCCGATGCCCTCGAGCTTGTCTTCATACTCCTCGAAGGAGCGGTAGGTAAAGTTTTCGTGCAGGGTGAGCACGGCGCAACTCCCTGCGTCGATCTCGTCCTCGAAGAGGCTCTCGATGAGCGCCTTGTCTCCCTCGAGCTGCTTTTCGTAGCCCTCCTCGAACAGCACGGTGTGCTCTTTGAAGGAGGGCACGGAGATATAGACCTCGTTCATGGGGAAGGGGAGGGTGTGATCTTCGTCCGTGTAGACGTAGAGGATATTTTCCAGCGCCTCGTAGTCGTCCTCGCTGCCCTCGATCTTCTGCATGCTCGGGTCGTCGTACTGCGCAAAGTGCAGCGCGCCCACAACGTGCTCGGTCACGGTGAACTTGTATTCGAACAGCCGCATCGACCCCAACATGGCGGCCGCCGTGACCGTCTCCCCGAGGGGAACGCCGGCAAGGTCGGTGGCAGCCCGCTCCGCGGCGATCGAAAATTCTCCGTCGCCGTGCTCGCCCTCCGCCGTCTCCAACACGTCCGCAATGTTCTGTCTGTCCTTGTCCGACCGCTCTTTGATGTAGATGCGCGTGACGCCCTCGCCGATGCCCTCGCCCGCAAGCGTCAGGGTGACCTTGAACGACCCGCCCATCTGCATCTCCAATTCGCCGCCTTTTATCTCCACGATGCCGCCCGAAATTACGTTCTCCTCGCCGAAGTACGCGCGCAGCGCCGCAAGTTTTTCTTCGGAGACGGCCTCCTCCCCGCGCACGATGAAGTCGCTCACATTGTGGGCGCTGTAATAGTCGTGAAGGGAGTAGTGCATGGCGTCTTTCCCCATGCCGATGCCCGCGGAAAACCCCACGCTCACGAGCACCATCAGCATGATGGAGACGAGGCGCGTGATGTGTTTTTTGAACATCCTGCCCAGCGTTTTCAGGTACGTTTTCACCACTCGATCTCCTCGACGGGCACGGGGTGCTCGTTGCTCTCCACCTTTTCGATGCGCCCGCTGCGGATATAGACAACCTTATCCGCCATCTCCCTGATCGCCGCATTGTGCGTGACGACGATGACGGGCTTTTTCTGTTTTTTGGATACATCGTACAAAAGTTTCAGGATGTGCTTCCCCGTAGCATAGTCAAGCGCGCCCGTCGGCTCGTCGCAGAGGAGCAGCTTGGGATTTTTCGCCACGGCACGCGCTATGGAGACGCGCTGCTGTTCCCCGCCCGAGAGCTGCGCGGGGAAGTTCCCCAGCCGCTCGCCGAGCCCCACTTCCTCGAGGATCGTCTTGGGGTCGAGGGCGTTTTTGCAGATCTCCGTCGCGATCTCCACGTTTTCGAGCGCGGTCAGATTGGGCATGAGATTGTAGAATTGGAAGACAAACCCCACGTCGTTGCGGCGGTATTCGGTAAGCCCCTTCCTGTCGAGCGAGGTGACGATTTTACCGTCGAGCACGATTTCGCCCGCGGTGGCGCTGTCCATGCCGCCGAGCAGGTTCAAGAGGGTGGTCTTTCCCGCCCCGCTCGACCCGAGAACGATGGTAAATTCTCCGTCCTCGACGGAAAAACTTGCGTCGGTGAGCGCCTCCACCGTCACGCTCCCCGTCTTATAATGTTTGCTCACGCCGTTTAAGGTAAGGTAACTCATGCGATCTCCCACCTGAAAAAATGTATCACTATTATATCAACCGCCCGTAGAAATTTCAAACTTTTTCAATAAAACAAAATTCCCCCGCCCGTTTGTAACTTTCTTTCACCCTCGCCGCCCCGTTGGCTCCCCCGTTTGGGGGAGCTGTCACGCAGTGACTGAAGGGGTTCTCGGCGTCCCGCGCGCCCCGTTCTCGCCGCCCCTGCCATATATTTGTCATCCCGAGCGTAGTCGAGGGAGCTCTACCTTATTTCGAGATTTCTCCACGCGCCGCTTACGCGGCTTGGTCGAAATGACAAAAACGCCATTTCGCGTCGCTGCTTCGTGCGCCGCTTCACGTCAGGCGAAATGACGTCCCTTTTGTCCCCTGCGGGGACATTTTCGATATCTCACTGCCGCACTTCTTTATTTCGTTTTTATATCTTCTTCTGATACTACGCGTGCACCGGTGTGTGTGAATGCGATGTAGGAATTGCAATGTTTGCAAAAAAACACCTCGTCGCCATTCACGGTAAATTTTCTTCTTTTTTCTTTGACTATTTTGACAATCAATTTTATTAACAAATAAATCAATGTTATTGGGAGAAACACCATATAGCATAAAAACATAACACACCCATCATTGCCATAGTCAAGCATATGGTCATGAACTGGCTCACTTTTTAACACACCATTACATTTGGGACATAGATATTGTCTATATACATATCGATGATAATATTGCATGGCCATGATATTTTCTCCTAAAAAATAAAAAGTGCGCCAACCGAAGCCAGCGCACCGCAAAACGCAAACTCCGATTGTCGCCAAACAAGTTTATATGCGTACGGTTTACAATACCCACATATAGGAATTTGCAATTTTGCCAAATTCATAGTGGGTATCAGAAGGAAAGAGTATACCTTCCCTCTTAAATTAAAATTGCATGAAAAAAGCCGTACGCCTCCTTTTTATCAAATATAAACTTGTTTGGCATCTTCAGTATAGCACAGGCATAAAAAGTTGTCAAGAAAAGAAATAATTTTTACAAAAAAACCGCGCGGCGGCGGTTTTCAGAAGATATTCTCCACATGCGGGCGGTAGGTGCCGGGAATGCACTCCGCGAGGTGCAGCAAAATTTCCAATTTCGCGAGCGCGAGGGGATATTCCCGCTCCCCGATGAGCCGCACCGCCTCCGCAAGGTAGTCGTCGAGCTTGTTGACGTCGTTGTGGGGGATCCAGATGTGCAGGCGGCTCTTCCGCGTCTCCCACGAGGTCTGAACGGCGCGCGCGTCCTCGGCATTTGCCGTGCCGCTCTCCGCCTTATCGTACAGCGTTTGCACTTCTTCGCCGAAATCGGCAAATTGGTCGGCGACGTAGAACCACTCAAACAGCGCAAGCCCCAAGAGCATCGCCGTTGCGATCGCGATCGCCGTCAGGCTCTTTACCATGTCTTGCCTCCGGGGTAGGAAACGTTCAGGGTGCGGAACTTTTCCCCCTTGACCTGCAGGTAAATTTTCCCCATGCCGTCCGCCGTCAAAACGAGCACTTTTTTCAGTTTTTTCACGCCCTCTTTTTTGAGCAAATTATCAAAGAAATCCACCCCCAGTCCCGCAATTTGCAGGTTTTTCGCGTCGTATTTCCCGTTGTCTACGATGACGAGGGGGAGCGACGTCTGCGTCTCTTCGTAATTCTGTTTCGGCAGCGCGGAAAAGGTGCCGTTGGACTCGTACAGGGCGTAGTCAATGCTGTCGAGGGAAAAATATCCCGCCGACCGCAAACTCTCGATGAGATCGGAGACGTCGAGGTTGTTCTTCTTGAGCTGGTAGTCGTCGATGCCGTTTTTGTTGATGACGAGCGAAGGCTTGCCGCTGATGAGCGACTTCAGCGGCTTCACCTTGAGATCCAAGAGCGTGACGATCTCGTGCAGGACGTAGATGGTGACGACGGAGATGATGCCGTAGAGCAGGGGAATGGAGGCGTCCGCCATGGGGATGCACGCGAGTTCGGCGATGAGCAGGGTGATGACGAGCTCGAAGGGCTGCATCTCCCCGATCTGCCGCTTCCCCATGAGCCGCATGATGATGAGCAGGGCGACGTAGATGATCGCCGTGCGGATAATGACGAGGGTCATACAACAAGTATCGCAAATTTCACAAAAATTATGTTGAATTTCGTTGCGCTCCGCGGCCGGTTTATGCTATGATAGCTCCCGAAGAGTAGCCAAGGCGCGTTAAGTGTTGCGAAACGGGACGTTGTTCGCAAACGAAAGGGCGATCTGACCTGCGGTGCCGCGGCGCGTCCGCTCTCGTCGTCGCACGCCTCTTTGCGAGGAAATGCGGCGGGGCTCCGCCCCCGTCATGACGGCGAAATTACGGACCTCCTCGCCGGGAGGTTTTTTTATGTTCTCAAAGTTCTTTCTGTCGCTCAACATCTCCAAAAAAGTCGCATACGCTGCGCTTTTTCTCGCGCTCGCGGTCGTGGCGAACACCGTCCTCGACATCGATATCACCCCGCAGAACAAGATCACGTTCACCTATCTCGTCACCTTTCTCTCGGCGTATGCGCTGGGCGCACTGCCCGCGTTTTTCATCGCCTTCGCAGGGGACGGATTGGGGCATCTCATTATGCCGGACGGCAGCTATTGGTTTTACGGGCTCACCCTCGCCCTGATGGGCTTCACGATGGGCATGCTGCTGCGCTATCTTCCCTTCCGCGGCAAGCGTGCGCCGTACATCAAGACGGCCATCGTCTGCGCCGTGTGCTATGTGCTCTTCACGGTGTGCATCAACACCTTCGTCAACTACACCTACGTCTGGGTCTTTGTGTGGCAGGGGGAGATGCGAAAGTCCCTCTGGCTGTATTTGGCGGGCTACTTCCCGCCGCGGATCGCCATCCAGACGGCGGTCTTTGCGGGGAACGCCGCCGTGTGCTTCGCCATGATCCCGCTCATGGAGCGCCTTTCCCGCCATGGGGAAGCCGCACGGGGCGCAACGGGCGGGGAGGAGCCGCCCCGGCACGGCGGCGGGGAGACGCCGCAGCAGAACAAGGAAAATTGATGAAAATCGCAAAAAACGCTTTGCTGTCAACCGCTTGCGGTTGACTTTTGCTTTTATAAAGTGCTATAATGCAAGTAAATCTACGAATAGGGAAAGAGATATGCAGTCGTTCTTGCTTGCAAATCCCGTGTTCGGGGTCAATCCGAACGGCAAGGGACTCTACATTTTCACATTGGATATCAGGTACTATGCGCTCTGCATCGTAACGGGCATGGTGATCGCGGCCTGCCTCTCCGCGCTCCTTATGAAGCGGCGGAACATGTCGCCCGATCTCATCTTCACGCTCTTCATCGTGTGCATTCCTTCGGCGATCGTCATGGCTCGCCTCTTCTATTGCTGGACGAAGCCGCTGCCCATTCAGGATTGGTACAAGATCCACGAAGGGGGGCTCTCCATCATCGGCGGCGTCATCGGCGGCGTGGGCGCGGGGCTCGTCGTGTGCCTCGTGAAGAAGATCAGCTTCCTGCGCGCCGCAGATTGCGTCGTCATCACCATTCTCTTCGCACAGGCCATCGGGCGGCTGGGGAACTTCTTCAACCAGGAAGTTTTCGGCCGGCCCGTCACCGACCCCGCCCTCCAGTGGGCGCCGTACGCCGTGTACATCGGGCCGGGCAACGGCCCGGGCGCGCCCGCCGGCTGGTATCAGGCGTTCTGCTTCTGGGAGATGTTCATCAACCTGATCGGCTTCGCCCTGCTCTTCACGTTCACATGGTT
This sequence comes from uncultured Clostridia bacterium, assembly GCA_947629845.1. GTDB lineage: Bacteria > Bacillota > Clostridia > Christensenellales > Borkfalkiaceae > Gallimonas. The sequence continues at coordinate 9,360 of CANRFD010000024.1, read as the reverse complement.
CAGGAAGAGCAAGCCCAACGGCATCTCCATGTTCCTGTACTTCGTGTGGTACGGCGCCGTACGCGCCGTCATGGAACCCTTCCGCTATCAGGCCGATATCCTCGGCGGCGGCGGCGTCATGTGGAGCGAACTCTTCGCTATTCTCATGGTCGGCTTCGGCGTCATCGGCTGCCTCGTTCTCATGATCGTCAACCACCTGAAGGAGGGCAAATTCATCGGCAGCGCCAAGGGCGACCCCTGCGGCATCACGCAGTATCTCACGCCGTATAAAAACGACCCGCCCTACTATTCCAAGATCAACATGTTCGGCGCACAGTATCCCCCCAAGCCCCCCAAGGAGAAAAAGGGCAAAAAGGCCGCGGCCGAAAACAAGACCGAAAATAAAGCCGAAAACAAAGCCGAAAACAACGAGAATAAGGATGAAAACGGCGGGGAGGACAAACAATGAGAAATCTTACGCTCCTTACCGACCTCTACGAACTCACGATGGGGCAGGGGTATTTCCGCGAAGGCAAGCACGAGCAGCCCGCCGTGTTCGATATCTTTTTCCGCCCCAACAAGCTGATCACATACTCCGTTGCCGCCGGCATGGCGCAGGCCGCGGAGTATCTCGAAAATCTGCACTTCAACGAGGACGATATAAAGTACCTGCGCGGTCTGCGGCTGTTTGACGAAGGCTTTCTCGCCTATCTCAAGGAGCTGCGCTTCACGGGCGACGTGTACGCCGTGCGCGAGGGGGAGATCGTCTTTCCCTACGAGCCCATTTTAACCGTAAAGGCGCCCATGGTGCAGGCGCAGCTCGTGGAAACGGCGCTTCTCACTTTCGTCAACCACCAGACGCTCATCGCCTCCAAATCCTCCAAAATTTGTGCGGCGGCGGGCGGCGGCGTCATGGAATTTGGGCTTCGCCGTGCACAGGGCGCCGACGCAGGCGTCTACGGTGCGCGCGCCGCGATCATCGGCGGGTGCGTCTCCACCTCCAACGTGTACGCGGGCAAGCTCTTCGGCATCCCCGTCTCGGGCACGATGGCGCACAGCTGGGTGATGAATTTCCCCACCGAACTCGAAGCCTTTCGCGCCTATGCAAGGAGCTTTCCCGACGCCTGCCTGCTCCTCGTCGATACCTACAACACCCTGAAGAGCGGCGTCCCGCACGCCATCGAGGTATTCAAAGAGCTGCGCGCGGCGGGGCACGAACCCAAGGGCATCCGCCTCGACTCGGGCGATCTTGCCTATCTTTCCAAGGAAGCGCGGAAGATGCTCGACAGGGCGGGTTTCGAAAACGCCATCATCTGCGCCTCGGGCGACCTCGACGAATATTCCATCCGCTCGCTCAAGGATCAGGGGGCGAAGATCGACAGCTGGGGCGTGGGGACCAAGCTCATCACGAGCGCCGACCTTCCCGCGCTCGGCGGGGTATACAAGCTCGCCGCCGTCTACGAGGACGGCAAGGAGATCCCCAAGATCAAGCTGTCGGATACGACGGAGAAGATCACCAATCCCTCCTTCAAGGAGGTGTACCGCATCTACGACCGCGAGACGGACAAGGCGGTCGCCGACTACATCGTGCGCGCGGGCGAGACGGTGGACGAGAGCGAGCCGCTGGAGCTGTGCCACCCCGTGGAGCGCTGGAAGCGCATGACGGTGCGCAATTTCCGTGCGCGCAAGCTGCTCGAGCCCCTTATTTCGGGCGGGAAAAAGGTCGCTCCCGACTATACCCTTGCCGAAATTTCCGCCTACCGCGCGGCGGAGTACGCAAGATTTTGGGAGGAGTACACACGGCAGGATATGCCGCATATCTATAAGGTAGATCTATCGCAGGCGCTGTACGATCTCAAGCAAGAGATGGTGCAGGAGTGCGGCAAAGGAGCTTGATGTGTTCCGGTTGTACACCGAAAGAGACGTAAAACAGCTTGTTTCCCGCCTGAAGGAGGAGTACGACGGGGCGCTTTCCCGCCGCAAACTTGCCTCGGACGAGCTGAAGGAGGAAAACCGCCGCCTGAAAGCTCGCGTCCTCGAACTCGAAGGGGAGCGCGGCAGCGTGGGGGAGGCGCTCGTCTTTGCGGCAAAGGAGGGGGAGCGCATCCGTGCGGAGAGCGCGCGGGAGACGGAGAACGAGAAGAGGGAACTCGCCCTGCTCGCGGAAAAGTGCCGTCTCATGCTCGACAGGTTGCAGAAAAAATATCCCGACGAAGAGGACGTCAGGGCGTTCGCGGAGTTCAACGAGGAACTGAACGCCAAACTCGGCGGCGGCGAAAGCGAGGAGAGCGGCTTCGATATGGACGAGGTCATCTCCCCCAAGGAGCCGCTCGACCTCGAAAAACTGTGCAGAGAACTCGGGCTGATGGAGGACGACGAATGAAAGAATACACCAAGCGGCAGCGCGTAATGCAGACCCTCGTCTGCACGCTCATCGTGCTCGTCTTTTTGTTTATCGACCTCTTCACCAAGCTCGCGTTGCAGGGCGTGCGGCAGGACGAATACTTCCTCGGCATCGTCAAGCTCAACTACATGTTCAACACGGGCATCGCCTTCGGCATCGCGGCGGACAACCCCATCGCCATGATCATCGTCACCATTTTAACGATTGCGCTCATCGGCGGCATGATCGCGCTGTATTTCACCGTTTTCAAGCACAACCTGCCCGTGCGGGTGTGCCTCGCCGTCATCCTCGCGGGTGCGCTCGGCAACCTCTTCGACAGGCTGTATTTCTCCATCTTCGGCGCGTCGAACGTGTTCAGCAAGCCGGGGGAACTGTACTACGGCGCCGCCGTGCGGGACTTTATCGATCTGACGCCCATCCGCATGGGCATCTGCAACATCGCGGATTTCTGCATCACGCTCGGCGCCGTCGCGCTGGCGTTCGTCATCCTGTTCATCGGCCCCCGCGCGGTGTTCCCCATCACGAAGAAGTGGCGGGAGGAGGCAAAGCGCATCGAGGCCGAGGAGGAGGCGCGGAAAAACGGCTACGCGGTGCAGCCGCAGCAGTCCGTCCGCCCCTCCGAGGCGCCGCCGGAGGCCTTCGAGGAGGTCGTCGTATTCAAGCGTTCGGAGCAGCCGTCCGCCCAAGAAGCCGACCCCGCCGAAAGCGGCGAGGGAGGGGAGAGCGGCGAAAACGGCAGCCCTGCTGCGCCCGACGGGCGGGACGATGGATAGGCTGTCGTTCACGACGGAAAGCCCCGTCCGCGCCGACGTCTTTTTGAGCGAACGGACGGAGCTCACCCGTTCCGCGCTGAAAAAACTCGCCGATGAGGGGCACGTCTTTGTCAACGGCGCGCCTGTAAAAGCGGGCTGCAAATTGCGGGCGGGGGAGTGCGTGGAAGTGGAAATTCCCGACCCCATTCCCACATTTGCCGTCCCCGAGGACATCCCGCTGGACATCGTCTACGAAGACGGCGACCTCGCCGTCGTCAATAAGCCGCAGGGCATGACGGTGCACGCGGGCGCGGGCAACTTTCAGGGCACGCTCGTCAACGCGCTCCTCTACCGCCTGCACGATCTCAGCGGCGTGGGCGGCGCGCTCCGCCCCGGCATCGTCCACCGCATCGATAAGGATACGTCGGGTCTGCTCGTCGTCGCCAAGAACGATAGGGCGCACCTCTCCCTGTCCCGCCAGATCGCGGAAAAGACGGCGCAGCGCGAATATCTCGCCCTCCTCGAGGGCGTCCCCAAGGAGAAGGCGGGGCGCATCGTCACCGATATCGGCAGGGACCCCAACGACCGTCTGAAGATGGCGGTTCTGCCCGCGGGCACGGGCCGCCGCGCCGAGACGGGGTACGAAGTCGTCGAAGCGTTCCGTGCGAACGCCCTCGTGCGCTTCGAGCTGAAAACGGGCAGGACGCACCAGATCCGCGTCCACGCAAAATACATGGGGCACCCCGTCGTGGGGGACAAGACGTACGGCTTCAAAAAGCAGCGTTTTGCGCTCGAAGGGCAGCTCCTTCACGCATACCGTCTCACGCTCACGCATCCCGTGACGGGGGAACGCATGACGTTCGAAGCGCCGCTCCCCGACTATTTCGAGCGCGTTTTGGATATTTTACGGAGGGAAGGATGAGAACCATACTCGGGGCGGAGGAGATCCGCCGTACCGTCATCCGCCTTGCGATGCAGGCGGTGGAAAAGAACAAGGGGACGGAAGACCTTGTCATCATCGGCGTCCGCACGCGCGGCGTCATCTTGGCGCAGCGCATCCGCGAAGAGATCGCCCGTCTCGAGGGCGTGCGTGTCCCGCTCGGCATTCTCGATATCGCGCTCTACCGCGACGACCTCCTCGAGGGCGGCGGCGACGCCGTATTCAAGGGCAGTGAGATCGATTTCGACGTCGACGGCAAAAACATCGTGCTCTGCGACGACGTGCTCTACACGGGCAGAACGGTGCGGGCGGCGCTCTCCGCGCTCTCCGCGCTCGGCAGGGCCAGGACGGTGCGCCTCTTCTGCCTTGTCGACAGGGGGCACCGCGAACTCCCGTTTACTGCGGAAGGGGTGGGGAAAAACGTTCCCACTTCGCGGCAGGAACGCATCAAGGTGCATTTCAGGGAATGCGACGGGGAGGACGCCGTGTATCTCTTGAAGGACGGAGAGAAGATCTGACGGAGGAAGCAAATGTTATTCGGAAATAAAAAGCGCGAACAGCGCGAGCAGGAAGCCGAGGAGGCAAAACTGAAGGCGGAGGAGGCGAGAAAGCGGGCGGAAGAGGCCGAGCGCGAAGCGCGCGAGGCGGAGGCCGCCGCAAACGCCTTGGAGGAAAAGCAGCAAAAGAAGAAGTTCTCCCTCTTCTCGTGGCTCCCCGCAAAAAAACAGTCCGCCGCGAAGGACGGGGAGCCCGCTCCCGCACCCGCCGCGGAGGAAGCCGCGCAGCCCGCGCCCGCCGAGCAGCCCGCTCCCGCGCAGCCCGCGCCGCAACCCGCGCCGCAACCCGCACCCGCTCCCGTTCAGGTGCAGCCCGCTCCCGTGCAGGCGGCGCCCGTTCAACCCGTCCAGCCCGCCCCGCAGCCCGCTCCCGTGCAGGAAGCGGAGCCCGCCAAACCGCGCAAGGAGTCCAAGAAGGAGCGCAAGCAGCGCGAAAAGGAGGAACAAAAGACGGCCGACCGCATCAAGGAGCTGGAAGATCAGCTCAAGCGGGCGGAAAAAAAGAGCAAGAGCGCGCGTTTCTGCGAATTTTTCGCCTTCGTCATCCTTATCGCCTCGGCCGCGCTCATGCTGCTCGGCCCCGTGCTCAAACTCATTCTCGAGCAGACGGGCGGCGTGGAGGCGCTCTCCACGGTGAGCCTCGTCGCGCAGTACTGCCTGCTCGCCGCGATCGCCCTCTCCGCGTGGTATTTCGTTTACAGAAAGAGCCTCGGCTGGAAGATCGCCTTTGTGCTGGCGCTCGCCGGGTTCATCGCGGGCAACGTTCTCGGGCTCACGCTGTAGCCCGTCGGTAAAAAACGGCTCGCAGGGGAGCCGTTTTTTCTTTACAAATCGCTTCGGATTTCCTATAATAGAGGATGGAGGGCAGTATGGCAAAACCTGTCGTAGCCATTGTCGGGCGCCCCAACGTGGGCAAGAGCACCTTTTTCAACAAGGTGGCGGGGCGCAAAATTTCCATAACGGAGAACAGGCCGGGCGTCACGCGCGACCGTATCACCGTAGACTGCGAATGGCGCGGCAAGCCGTTTACGCTCATCGATACGGGCGGCATCGAGGTGCGCAGCGAGGACACGATGTGGAAGCACATCGCCCTGCAGGCGTCCCTCGCCATCGACACCGCCGACGTCATCCTGTTCTTCACCGACTCCCGCGAAGGCCTTACCGCCAATGACTACGAAGTGGCGGAAACGCTCCGCCGCAGCAAAAAGCCCGTCATCCTCGTCGTCAACAAGGTGGACGACTATTCTCCCGATAAAATTTTTGAATTTTACTCGCTCGGCTTGGGCGAGCCGTACGCCGTCTCCGCCGAGCATTCGCGGGGCATCGGCGATGCGCTCGATGCGGCCGTGGAGTTCTTTCCGAAGGGGGAGACGGACGCCGACGACAGTCTCAAACTCGCGGTGGTGGGCAAGCCCAACGCGGGCAAGAGCTCCCTCGTGAACAGGCTACTCGGCGAGGAACGCACCATCGTCACGCCCATCGCGGGCACCACGCGGGACGCCATCGATACCCGCTTTGTCCGCGGCGGAAAGGCATACACCGTCATCGATACCGCAGGCATCCGCCGCAAGCGTTCGGTCAACGACGACGTGGAGTACTACTCCGTGCTCCGCGCCTTCGACGCCTTAAAGCGCGCCGACGTCGTCCTCCTCGTCGTGGACAGCGCGGAGGGTCTCACCGAGCAGGACGTCCGCATCATCGGCATGGCGCATGAAGAGGGCAAGCCCTCCGTCATCGTCATGAACAAGTGGGACGTCATCGAAAAGGATACGAACACGGTGCAAGAATTTGAAAAGCGGCTCAAAGAGGATCTCAAATTCATGGACTACTACAAGTCCGTGTACATTTCGGCAAAGACGGGGCAGCGGGTAGAAAAAATTCTGCCGCTCGCGGAGGAAGTGTACGCCCACGCAAGTTTCCGCGTCCCTACGGGCGAACTCAACGACCTTCTCATGGACGCCGTGCGCGTCTGCGAACCGCCGAGCTACAACGGCAAGCGCATGAAGCTCTTCTACGCCACGCAGGCCGCGGTGCGCCCGCCGCTCTTCACGCTCGCCGTCAACGACGAAACGCTCATGCACTTTTCCTACGAACGCTACCTCGAAAACGTCATCCGCGGCGCCTACGATTTTTCGGGCACACCCATCCGCCTTCGCGTGCACGGCAAAAAGGAGAAAGAATGAAGCAACTCGCGTTTACAGACCTCTGGTATTGGCTTCTCCTTATGGCGGCCGTCTGCTATCTCATCGGCTGCTTCAATTTTGCCGCGATCTATTCGAAGGCGCACAAGCGCGATGTCCACAAGATCGGCAGCGGCAACCCCGGAACGATGAACATGAGCCGCGAATTCGGGCTGAAAGTGGGCTTTGTCAACTTCGTGCTCGACTTCTGCAAGGGCGGCCTGCCCGCACTCGCCAGCTTTTTTATCTTCCGGAACTACTACTTTGCGGGAACAACGGTCATCGTCTCCGACTTCACACGGTATTTTTGCGGCCTCTTCGTCGTCATCGGGCACATCTGGCCCGTCACGATGAAGTTCCGCGGCGGAAAGGGCATCGCCTCCACGCTCGGCGTGCTCTGCTTCGGGCTCTCCTGCGAAAACGCTTGGTACATCTTCGCCGTGTTCGGGGCGCTCATGCTCGTGCTGCTCTATATCATTTCTACGGAATGGGGCTCGATGGGCTCCCTCCTCGGCGTCACCGGGCTCTCGGTCTGGCAGGGCGTGTTCTTCTTTTTGCGCTATTCCATGGACATCGCCCAAGGCTGGGTGGTCGGTATCTATCTGTTGCTGCTCGGCTTGAACTTCCTTACCTGGTTCGCCCACAGGAAAAACCTCCTGCGGCTGCTCGCGGGCGAGGAACACCGCACCTCGGTGAAAAAACTCTCCAAGGGCAAGCGCGGCACACAAAACATGTAACGCCCCCCCAAACCGCCTTCAAAAACATTCGCCCCGCGGCCAAGCCGCGGGGCGCGATTTAATTTGTGGTTTCTTCAAAAATTTTTATGATCTTATCAACGCGGTCACGGTCATGCTGCGAAAGCGCGCGGTATCGGTTGAGCAATTTTTGCTCATCGGGGGAGGGGATGAGCGGGTTGGGGCTCACCGTACCTTCTCTTCCGAGAAGCTCGTCTACACTCACCGAAAAAAAGTCCGCAAACAAGATCAATGTTTCGTAGGGAGCCTGCCGCTCCTCGTTTTCATAATTTGCGATCGTATTCTGATGGATCCCCGTAAGACGGGCAAGTTCGCTTCGTTTCAAGCCGTTTTCCAGCCTGATTTCTTTAAGACGGAACACACCTTTCTCCATTTTGTTTTATTTTAATTTGAATTATAACAAAACGGGTAATTTTTATTCTAAAAAACTCAAAATGAGTTGACAATATGAAAATTTCGTGATAAAATACCCGTAATGGGTGAAAAACCTAAATTCACATAGGAGGTAAGTTATGGCTATTGCGGGTTTGGTGATTGCGATCCTTGGGCTGATTTGCGGATTTATCGGATTTGCTGTTCCGATCATGAGCATCATCGGATTGCCGATTGCACTTGTTGGCTTGATTTTGAGCGCCGTGGCGCTGCATCGGCAAAAGTCCGGTCTGTCGATCGCGGGTCTCGTGATCGGGCTCATCGCAACTGTTTTCACGACGGTGACGTTCTTCACCTGCGGCATCTGTGTCCTCTGTGCTGCTACGACCGCCGGCGCGCTTGCGTAAGACGGGAAAGAGGGAACGCCGTTTGTTCGTTCCCTCAACAGTATTTTCTGCTTATGGAAATCAAGGTAAATTCGCTCTCACTCTTCGGGAAAGAGATACCTTTTTACGGGATCATGTTCATAGTCGGTTTTGCCGTCGCGGTCGTCACGGCGATCCCCAAGGTGCGCAAGATGAAGCTGCCGTTTACGGGGCTTGCCTGTTCGGGCGTGTTTGCGGGCGTCGGCGGGATCCTCGGTGCAAAACTGCTCTCGATCCTTACTTCCATTCGCTATATAATAGAATATAAAATTCCCTTTCTTGACATTATTCAAAACGGCTTTGTATTTTACGGCGGCCTGATCGGCGGCGCGTTGGGGCTCTTCATTTTCGCGAAAATATTTCACGAGCCCGTTTTACGGTATTTCGATTTATTTGCAGCGGGAACGGCGCTCGGCCATGCGATCGGGCGGATAGGCTGCCTTTTATCGGGCTGCTGTTACGGGTTGCCGACATCGGGCAGTTTTTGCGTCATTTATCGGCACTCCATCGATCCCAACGTCCCGCTCGGAGTTCCGCTTCTGCCGATACAGCTGATCGAAAGTTTTTGTCTTGTCGGCATCTATATCGTTTGTGAGATCGTATTTTATCGGGAAAAGCATGCGGGCATAAGCGCAGCCGTTTACGCGCTTTCCTATGCAACGGTGCGCTTTATCCTCGAATTTTTCCGTGGCGATTTTGTCCGCGGCGTGCTGTGGGGACTTTCTACTTCGCAATATATTTCCATTGCCATCATTCTCTTCAGTCTCTCGGTAATAGACATCATGTTGCTCTGCAGCAGAAGAAAAAAGCCCGCAAAACAATAACCCCGCCCGTTTTTGTCGCCCCCTCCTCGGGAGGTCGCATTTCTCTCGCCCCCTCCGCGGGAGGGTGGAGCGGCGCACCATGCTCAACAGCCCTGTGGGCTGTGCCCCGCGCGCACTATTTGTCTACTAAGCGCGGCACGTAGTAGCGCGCCGCGACAGGAGGCGTGGCCTC
>CANRFD010000023.1 GCA_947629845.1 uncultured Clostridia bacterium | reverse complement strand
CCACGGAAGCTACGGAAACCCCCGCTACAACAACAGAAACGACCGAAACAACCGAAACAACCGAAACCGCCGCTCCTGCTGAAGCAACGGAACCCACGGAAGCTACGGAAACCCCCGCTACAACAACAGAAACGACCGAAACAACCGAAACAACCGAAACCGCCGCTCCTGCTGAAGCAACGGAACCCACGGAAGCTACGGAACCCACGGAAGCTACGGAAACCACTGCTACAACAACAGAAACGACGGAAACAGCCGAACCCGCGGAACCCGCAGAAACTTCTGCTGAAACCACAGAAGCGCCTGTCTCTCCCGACGCCGACACTCCCAAAGAGTAACACGGCACTGCCACAAAATCACGTCATGTTGAGCCACAGCCGACCGCACCCGCGGTCGGCTGTGTGTCGAAACATGACCATATTTTTATTCCCCACATCTCCGCGTCATCCTGAAGCGTAACGCATCGCCCCCTCCTCGGGAGGGGGGTAGGGGGGTGGGGCTCCGCCCCCGCAGGCAACCGCGTCATCCTGAGCCGAATTGTTATACGAAGTCCACGGTGGCCTATCCGCGAAGGATCCCGAACAACGAAGTCCGCCCGCGCCCCTGTCTTGGCTTCCCCTCGAGGGGGAGCTGTCGAGGCCTTAGCCGAGACTGAAGGGGTGTCACAAAATCACGTCATCCCGTCTCCTCATTCCGAGGCTCCGCAGGAGCCGAGCGAATCTTCCCTTATCCACCGTCCATCCCGCCACAAAACTACGTCATCCCGCCCCGCGCGCCTGTCTACTCACTCCCCGCCATATAATCACGTCATGTTGAGCCACAGCCGACCGCATCCGCGGTCGGCTGTGTGTCGAAACATGTCCGCATTATAATCCCCGCCCGTCCCCCAGAAAAATGAAAATTGTGTGAAATTTTGCCTTTTTTTGACAGTCATCTCAAAAAACATAAAATTTTCGTGCTACCATAACTATAGAGGTAAGCGAAGAGCGCAAGCGGAGCGCGGGAATGCACAAAAGCTCCTCGGTGCGCCGCGCGCTGGCGCCGCTTCGGCGGCGGCTGCGCGCGGCGCACCGGGGAGCTTATTGTGTTTTATAAAATGGGGGCAACTCCACCCTGTCTCTCGCCCCCTCCTCGGGAGGGGGGTAGGGGGTGGGGCACCCCATCCTTAACCGCACTTTCAAGCCCGCCGTTCTTCACGAACTTTCGCGCAAAAAATTTATAAATTTTCCTATTTTTTTCTCAAACGCATAAAAAAACAGTTTACAAAAAAAATAAATACTAATATAATTTATTAGCCTATTGGTAGAGGCTTTTTTACCCACGATACGGGAGGGAAAAACCATGGTTCGTTATATCAAATGTCCGCGCTGCGAGCTCAACTATATCGACGCGGAAAAGCAGGATTATTGCGACGTCTGTCTGAAGGAAATGAAGGGCATCGTCTCCGATGTCGACGAGATTGATTCCGAGGAAGAGGAGCTCCCCACCGAGCTCTGTCCCATCTGCGGCGAAAACATGATGCGCGCGGGCGAAAAGATGTGCGAGGAGTGCCGCAAGAAGGCGGAGTACGAGGAAGAGCCCGATCCCGAGGAGGACGACGAGTGGCGGGAATACCTCGACGACGACACCGATTCCGAGCTGGATTCCGAGATCGGCGAGATCGACGAGACCTTCGACGAGGAAGAGGAGGAGCCCGAGGAAGAGGTTTACGAGGGAAACGACGAAGAGGAAGAGGATCTCGAGTACGTCACGGGCGACGAGATCTACACGCTCAGCGGCGACGACGATGACGACGACGATGACGATGATGAAAAATTAGGCGACGACGATTTTTAATTTCCGTCTGCACAAAACAACGCCGCGGGACGCCCGCGGCGCGAACCCACCGAAAAACGGCCCCGCCGTTTTTCTTTTTACAAAAAAACCGCACCCGAACGGGTGCGGTCGTATTTTTTCAAGTTATGCCTTTGCGGGCTGCGCCTTGGCATGCGCGGGTTTCGTCTCGGGCGCGTCGACCAGCCTTCTGTCCTTCCCGAGGAAGAAGATCGCCAGCGTCCCGGGGCCCACATGGGCGGCCGTGCACAGGTCGTAGTACTCCATCACAATGTCCTTCACGCCGCGTTCGCGCAGCATGGCCTCCACGGAACGGGCGTCCTCCTCGCAGTCGGCGTGCGCAATGGCAACGGTCTGGTCGACGGTGTCGGTGAGCTCGTCAAACGCGGCCACGAGGGCGGCGAGGGAGCGGCGGCGTCCGCGCTCTTTGCCGTACATGGTGAGTTTTGCGGGGGTATCTCCGCTCGCGTGGATGAGCGGCTTGATGTTGAGAAGATTTCCCGCGAAGGCGAGAATGGCGGAGACGCGTCCGCTCTTGCGGAGGTATTTCAGATCGTCCACCGTCACATAGCTGTTGAGTTTATAGCAATTCTCGTCGAACCACTGCGTGCACGCGGCAAGGTCGGCGCCCTGTTCGCGCAGCCGCGCAACGTGCAGCACCAGCAGTCCCTGCCCGAGGGAAGCGTTGTTGCTGTCCCGCACGACGATCGTGCGCTCGGGGTAGAGCTCGGAAAGCTCTTTCTGCGCCTTCACGGCCTCCGCATAGGTGCCGCTGATGCCCGAGGCGATAGTGATGAGAAAGACGTCGCGGCCGGCCTTCAGCGAGGGCTCGATGGCGTCCTTGAACGTCTCCTTGCCGATGAGCGAGGTCTTTGCCTCCTCGCCTGCGCGGAGCGCGTCGTAAAATTGGCGTGCGAGGGTGCGGAAGGGGACGCCCTTCTGCGCGGTGTAATGGAGCGTATCGCCGATCAGATAGGAGTAGGCGATGATGCCGACGTTGTATTTCTCCACATATTCGTCGGGCAGGTTGGCCGCCGAATCGGAAAAAATATCAAAATTTTGCATAGAACACCTCCGTGGTGTTTTTTTGTTCGCAGGTAGTTTACCACTTTAACGTAAAAATTACAACACTTTTCGGACGAAACGCGCGCTATCATTTGGCTCGCCGCCTCTACTGCTCAAAAAAACGGGTCTACCGTGAGTAGAATGCGCCCTGCGCGCATACTTTTCCGCCCGTGTTCATAGGATAGGAGGACAGGGCGGAGGAGCGCGCCGTCACCCCCGAAATATTCGGGAAAACCGGTCAAAATGCGCGCATATCCCCCAAAATTCGACCCTGTTATGATGATATGATACGGGTGATGTCATGCGGATGATCGTCTTTCGTCTGAAATCGGTTCTCACGGCGGCCGCATTTATAGCCGTTTTTGCCCTCGCCGTCCTCGCGGCAAGCGCGGCGGATGCCGCCGCGGTATACGGCAGCACGGCGCGTTCCCTTCCCATCTACAATGTGGACAGAAGCGACAACAAGGTCGCGATCTCCTTCGACTGCGCGTGGGGCACCGAGCACACCGACGCCATTCTGGAGGCGCTCAAGGCGGGCAACGTCCGCGCCACCTTCTTCACGGTGCAATTTTGGGCGGAAGAACACCCCGACTATCTCAAAAAGATCGACGCCGCGGGGCACGAGGTGGGCACGCACAGCGCCACGCACCCCTATATGTCCCGCCTCTCCGAGACGGAGATCCGCGCCGAAATGCAGAGCTCCATTGCCGCGATCGAAAAGGTCACGGGCAAAAAGGTGGAACTTTTCCGCCCCCCGTATGGCGATTACGACAATTTGCTCATCGACACGGTGAACTCCATGGGCGTCTATCCCATCCAGTGGGACGTCGACTCCCTCGATTGGAAGGATCTCACCGCGTCGGATATCCTCGCCCGTATCACGGAGCGGGTGAAGAGCGGCTCCATCATCCTGTGCCACAACAACGGCCTGCACACGGCGGAGGCGGTGCCTCTCATCATCGACGCCCTCCGCGCAAAGGGGTACGAGTTCGTGCCAATCGGCGAACTCATCTATCGGGAGAACTACCGCATCGACGCGGCGGGCAAGCAAATTCTCGCAGAAGAACGGTAATACATCGGCATCGAAATACACGGAGGTTTTTATGGATCACAATACGGAAAAGAACAACAGGGTGTACTTAATGGGCGAGATCGTCTCCGAGGCGACCTTCTCGCACGAGGTGTACGGCGAAGGATTTTACGAATTTTACGTGCGGGTCTTTCGTCTCTCGGGGCAGGCGGACGTTTTGCCCGTCACCGTCTCCGAACGCCTGATACAGGGCCACGATCTCAAAATCGGCAGTACGCTGTGCGCTTTGGGGCAGTTCCGCAGCTACAACAAGCTGGAGGGCGGCAAGTCCCGCCTGATGCTCACGGTGTTCGTCCGCGAGATCGTGGATACCGCCGTCTCGAAGAACCCCAACAGCATCGTGCTCTCGGGGTATGTGTGCAAGCCGCCCGTCTACCGCACCACGCCCTTCAACCGCGAGATCGCCGACCTGCTTCTCGCCGTCAACCGCGCCTACAACAAGTCGGACTATATCCCTTGCATCGCATGGGGCAGAAACGCCCGCTTCGTGCAAAATCTCAAGGTGGGGGACAGGCTCGCCCTCTCGGGACGCATCCAGAGCCGCGAATATCAGAAGCGGCTTTCGGAGGAGGAGACGGTCACGATGACGGCATACGAAGTTTCGGTCTCCAAACTTGCGGCCTTCGACGACAGCGACAACTTCGACCTCGACGGCGAATTTGACCTCTACGCCATGCAAACCCCCTCCGATTGATACCCCCATTGCCCCGCCCTTGGCTCCCCCTCGAGGGGGAAGTACCCGTCGCCCGCCCCCTCCTCGGGAGGGGGTGTCCCGTAGGGACGGGGGTGGGGCACAAAATCACGTCATGTTGAGCCGCGCAAGGGGGAACGCGTCATCCTGAGCCGAATTGTTTTACGCAGTCCGCAATAGTTAATCCGCGAAGGATCCCGAACAACGAAGTCCGAACTCTCCATATCGGGATTCTTCGGTCGCTGCGCTCCCGTCAGAATGACGCATAACCCTGCCCCCTCCTCGGGAGGGGGTGTCCCGTAGGGACGGGTGGGGGTACGCCCTAAAATTCCATCCCCCCCCGTAAACCGCCGCCAATAAAAACCGTGCGGCATGCTTCAATTACTTGACATAATTCTCCCGTGCGCGTAAAATAAATGCAAACAGGAGGATCAACATGAAAAAGGAAAAAACAGCAATTCTCGTCGTGGATATGCTCAACGATTTCGTAACGGGCGCGCTGAAATGCGACCGCGGGCTTGCCATCGTCCCCAAGACGGCGGAACTTCTCGCCGGGGCGAGAAAGGCGGGCGTGCCCGTCGTGTTCTGCAACGACGCACACATCAAGGGCATCGACCATGAACTCAAACTGTGGGGCGACCACGCCATCGCAGGCACGAAGGGGGCGGAGGTCATTCCCGAGCTCGCCCTGTGCGAAACCGACTACGTCGTGCCCAAGCGCAGATATTCGGGCTTTTTCCACACCGACCTCGACCTTTTGCTGAAGGAGTTGGGGGTGGAAACCGTCGTCGTGTGCGGGCTTCACGCGCACATGTGCGTGCGCCACACCTCGGCGGACGCCTACCAGCTCGGCTACGAGGTCGTCGCCGCCATCGACGCGATGGATAGCTTCACGAAGGAGGACTACGAGTACGGCATCAAGTACCTGCACGATACCTATGGCGCCGAGCTCGTCAAGGTGGACGACCTTCTTTCCCGTTGGGGCGTGAAGTAAAAAAGCGTCAAAGGAATGTGATTTTGAATTGTGCGCCGCGGCTCTGCCGCGGCGCACCCATTCAACGCGGCCGCCCCAACCCTCTGCGCCCCCCGTTTGTCATTTCGAGCGGAGCGAAGCGGAGTCGAGAAATCTCAAAATAAAGCAGAGATGTCTCCACTTCGGCTACGCCTTCGGTCGACATGACATTTGAGAACGGGGCGGCACAATCCCCCCCTTGGCTCCCCCTTGAGGGGGAGCTGTCACGAAGTGACTGAAGGGGTGTCGCAGAAAACTTGTCACAATAATAATCCACCCGCATAGCGGGTGGTATTTCATTTTCGGGCATAGCCCTAATCGTTACAGGCGGCGCACAAGTGCGCATAATATTGACCTGCCAGTCATGCATTTGTTACTTGCTACCCGTCAACGGGTCTCACTCCTTTCCAACAGTGCATTGCCCCGCTGAACCGCCATATTTTTGTCATGTCGAGCGTAGTCGAGACATCTCTACCTCATTCGGAGATTTCTCCACGCGCCGCTTGCGCGGCTTGGTCGAAATGACAAGAATATCACTTCGCTCTGCTCGAAATGACACCCTTTTCGACGCATGGCGTCCTTTTTTGTGCACAAGGACGCTCGTCGCTTTCCCTTCTTATGGAACAACAGGTTTTTAGGCATCGGCAAAGCCTTTTTTGAACCACGCGACTATCGCGTGGTTTTCTTTTAGACCAAAAACCCCGCCCGAACGCACAGCGTTCGGGCGGCTTTCAATTTTCAATACTTCATTTTCAATTCTTCATTCTCAAAACGCGCACTTTTCGGCAAGGTAGGCGGCGACCTCGTCCATGGGCAGGCGGATCTGCTCCATGCTGTCCCTGTCGCGCACGGTCACGGTGCCGTTTTCCAGCGTGTCAAAGTCGATGGTGATGCAGTACGGCGTGCCGATCTCGTCCTGACGGCGGTACCGCTTGCCGATGGAGCCCGCCTCGTCGTACGTCACGGAGAACTGCTTTTTGAGCTTGCCGAGGAGCTGTTTTGCGGGCTCGGCGAGGTTCTTCTGCAGCGGCAGAACGGCGGCCTTGTACGCGGCGATCGCGGGGTGAAAATGCAATACGCTGCGGGTTTCGCCCTTTTCCAGCGTCTCTTCCTCGTACGCCTCGGAGAGCACGGCGAGCATCAGCCTGTCTGCGCCGATGCTGTATTCGATGACGTAGGGGATGTACTTTTCCCCGTTGACGGAATCGACGTACAGCAGTGACTTGCCCGAATATTCCTGATGGCGGGTCAAATCGTAGTCGGTGCGGTTGTGAATGCCGTTGAGCTCCTGCCAGCCCATGGGGTAGAGGTACTGAATGTCGCACGCCTCTTTTGCGTAGTGGGCGAGCTTGTCGTGGTCGTGGAAGCGCAGGTGCTCCGCCTTGAAGCCCAAATCGAGCAAAAACTGCATCGCCTTTTGCTTAAACTCGGCGTAGTATTGCCCGTCCGTGCCCTCTTTGCAGAACCACTGGTGCTCCATCTGTTCAAATTCGATGGTGCGGAAGATGAAGTTCCCGGGCGTGATCTCGTTGCGGAACGCCTTGCCGATCTGCGCGATGCCGAAGGGCACCTTCGCGCGCGTCGTCCGCTGGACATTCAGGAAGTTGACAAATTCGCCCTGCGCCGTCTCGGGGCGGAGGTAAATTTTGTTCTGGCTCTCGTCGGTGACGCCGCGGCTCGTCTCGAACATCAGGTTGAACGTGCGGATGGGCGTCCAATCGAACCCGCCGCAGACGGGGCAGTGCACCTCGTGCTCCCGGATATATGCCTGCATCTCCTCGTTGGTCATGAGATCGGGGTTGACCTTGCCCTTGGAGTGCGCCTCGATGAGATTATCTGCACGGTGGCGCGTCTTGCACTTTTTGCAGTCCATTTTGGGGTCGGAGAAGGACGTCGTGTGCCCGCTCGCCTCCCACACGCGGGAGTTCATGAGAATGGCAGCGTCCACGCCGAAGGAATTTTCGCTCTCCTGCACGAAGCGCTTCCACCAAGCCCGCTTGATGTTGTTTTTGATCTCCACGCCGATGGGGCCGTAGTCCCACGTGTTCCCCATGCCGCCGTAGATCTCGGAGCCGGGGAAGATGATGCCGCGCGCCTTGCACAGCGCAACGAGTTTGTCCATTGAAACTTCCGCCATAAAACCACCTCTCTGTTGTTCCGCAATATTATACAAAAGCGAGAAAAAAACGTCAAGCGTTTGCACGCCCCCGCCGCCCGAAATAAAATGCCCCGCGCCGCATAATCACGTCATGTTGAGCGTAGTCGAAACATGACCTTATTATAATGCGGACATCCCTCGACTACGCTCGGGATGACGTAATTTATACTGCGTGAACGTAATCATACGCCCCGCGCCCGTCCCGTAGTCATGCCCTCCCCCTGCGTAAGGGGGAGGGGTAGGGGTGGGGGTACGCCCTAAATCACACCCCGCCCCGCAAAAACAAAACCCGCCCGGCGTAAAAACGCGGGGCGGGTTCACTTTCCGATAATGGCTTCAAATTACATTTACCGCAGTTTCCGGTTGATCTCCCGTTCTACCTGCAGCCGCTCTCTCTCGTACTCCTTGAGCGCGGCGGCGTCGGCAGCGGCGGCTTCGGCGGCGGCACGGGCGCGTGCGCGCTCGCGTTCCATGGCCTTGTTGTGGCGGTTGGTCTCCTCGAGCATCTTCGCGCGGTGCTCCTCGTTCTTCTTGCTCTCGGCGAGCTCCCATGCGATGCGGCGCTGTTTTTCCGCTTCGCGTGCAATGGTCTGGTCGACGCGCCACAGCGCTTCGGAGAAGGCCGCGCCGGCGTTCATCTGTTCGAGGATGAGCGCAGAGAGGGTGGGCACGCGTTCGGGCAGGAAGGCGCGCGTGTAGCTCTCGAACCGCTTGGTGTTGTCGACGTGCGTCGCATAGCAGGCAAGGTAGGTCTCCCCAATCTTTTCCAGCGTCGCGGCGTGTTCGGCGCCCGCCAAACTGCCGAGGACGAGCGTCATGATCTCCTCGTACTTCGGCGTGTCCTTGGCGATGATCTTGTAGCTCAACTTACACTTCAGTATGTTGATGGGCTTGTTGCACCCGAGGAGAAGGCCGATGATGACGGCAGCGCCCACGACGGCGACGACGGCATAGGTGATAAAGACGCTCGTCTCGCGCTTGTCGCCCATGTAGACGGCGGAAGAGATCATGGCGATGCACCATAGCAAGATCCACAGCACGGCGGGCACGATGCTCTGCGTGCGTGAAACATGTTTTACGCGGGTCTCCGTCTCCGAGCGCAGCGACTTGTCCTCGCCGTTGATCGAGCGGTTGTAGCCGTCGTTGACGACGACGGCCTTCACGCCGTATTCCGCGAGCACGTACTTGAGATTGGTCGCGTTGTTGTAGGAGAAGAGGGCGTCGGGGATGACGGAGCCGTCCTTAAAGGCACGCTCCCAATCCGCGCGCTTCACGCCCGTCTCGAGCGCGGCGATCTTGTCGAGAAGAGACTTGCCGACGTGCATCTTGGGCAGACGGATGCGGCAGGCGAGCCGCTTTTCCCACATATCGTAGGAAATGGCGAGCACGTCGAGGTCGTTGCTCTCCTTGTCGAGCTTGGTCTGCATGCGGTGGACGGCGGTGATGACGTTGGTCTGGCGGGTACGGATCTCGGCAGGGGTCGCGCCGGCGTTAAATTCCTGCGCGCTGTGTATGGCGGGCAGGCGGGGAAGTTCGTTCTTGGTCGCCGTGAACACCGCCTGTTTTTCGGCGAGCTCGGCTTCCGTCTTTTGCGCGCTCGCCTTGATCTCGTTCGCATTCTCTTCCACGTGCCCGTACATGGTGTAGCGGCGCTCGCGCAAGCTGCGTTTCAGCCAAAAAAGAAAGGCGGTAAAACTCACATGGGACATAAATCCCAAAAAGCCGCCCGCTTTTTCATGCTCCTGTTTCATAGGTTCCTCCTCTGTTATGAATTGCCATTCATTATAGAGCACGCGCCCCGAAAAGTCAAGTAATAATTATAAAAAAGTATTTTAATTTTTTATATCCATAAAAAAATCGCGCGCATGGGGGAGTTTTTCGCCGAAGAGCTGTCCATTATTCCTATACTTTTATATTTATAGATTGTCAATAAATTTATATACAATTGTATTGCAATCCTGTGGTTTAGATTGCAATCTTTTTGCGAGGTAGAACATGCTGAACGAAAAAATAAAGGATCTCCGCAAATCCTTCCATTTGAGCCAAACCGAGCTTGCCGCCGAGCTCAACGTAAGCAAGCAATGTATCTCCAATTGGGAGAACGACAACGTGCAGCCCTCGATCGCGATGCTCGTGCGGCTGGCGGAATTTTTCTCGGTGTCCACCGATTACCTCCTCGGGTTCCGCGAGGATGAAAACTCGGTGAGCGTAGAGGGGCTCACCGAGGCGGAAAAGGCGCACATCAAGTTGCTCATCGCCGACCTGCGCCGGTGCTGACGCTATTTTGCCCTCCCTTGCTCCCCCTTTTTGGGGCGCCGCGGGCGTGCCTTGTGCTGAAGTGTCTCCGTTCCGAAAGGCTTCCCCTTTTCCAAAGGGGAAGCTCCGCCGTAGGCGGTGATGGGGATTGAGCTATATAATTATGTCATGTCGAGCTCCGTCGCCCCGCGCGCACTATTCGTCTACCGCCCCGCCATATAATTATGTCATGTCGAGCGCAGTCGAGACATCTCTACCTTATTTTGAGATTTCTCGACTCCGCTTTGCTCCGCTACTTCGCCTACGGCTTGTGCGCCGCTTCGCGTCGAGCGAAATGACACCTACACGCCATATAATCACGTCATGTTGCCCCGCGCGCACGGGTAACCGCGTCATCCTGCCCCGCGCGCACTATTCGTCTACTAAGCGCGGCACGAGCCCCCACGGGGGGCGAAGTAGCCGACTTGCTGTACAAAGTCCGCAAAAGCCTATCCGCGAAGGATCCCGAACAACGAAGTCCGAACTCTCCATATCGGGATTCTTCGGTCGCTACGCTCCTGTCAGAATGACGCGTAACCCAAGGCACCCCGCCCTCGCCGCATAATCACGTCATGTTGAGCCGCGCGCTTGTTTTACCGCCCCGCCACACGCCATACAAAATCACGTCATGTTGAGCCGCCGCTGCCCTTGCGGCGTGTCGAAACATGTCCTTATTATTATAATGCGGACACCTTTCGACTATGCTACTTCGTCGCTACGCTCCTCGTGCCGCCCTTCGACGACATAATACGTGCGGGCGGGGCGGGATGACGTATTTATACTGCGTGGTGCGGATAAAAAATACGCAGCGGGCGATAGGGGTTCTCACGCGGAACCCCTTCAGTCACTTCGTGACAGCTCCCCCAAACGGGGGAGCCAAGGGGAAGCCGCCCATATGCGCCCCAAAACGCACCGAATTTCAACATATCCGCCCGATGAGAGATAAAATCGTCAAAAAATGCCGTGCAAACGGTATCATTTTCGGGGGGAATATGCTATAATTGAAGAGAACATTTCAAAAGCGGGGCAACGCCCCCGGAGGGACACAAATGGCGGAAGCGACGAATTTCATCGAACAGATCGTAGAGGAGGATCTTGCGGCGGGCAGAGTTACCGCCATCCAGACGAGGTTCCCGCCCGAGCCGAACGGCTATCTTCACATCGGGCACGCCAAGGCGATGTACGTCGATTTCGGCACGGCGGAAAAATACGGCGGCAAGTGCAACCTCTTCTTCGACGACACCAACCCGTCCAAGGAAAAGACGGAGTATGTAGACGCCATCCGCGCCGATATCCGCTGGATGGGCTACACTTGGGCGAAGGAGGTCTACGCCTCCGACTTCTTCGATACCATCTACCAATATGCGGAAAAGCTCATCGCGGAGGGCAAGGCGTTCGTGTGCGACCTCTCCGCGGAGGAGATCAAGAACACGCGGGGCACGCTCACCGAGCCGGGGCAGGAGAGCCCCTACAGAAACCGCACCCCCGAGGAGAATTTGCGCCTCTTCCGCGAGATGAAGGCGGGCAAGTATGCCGACGGCGAAAAGTGCCTCCGCGCCAAGATCGACATGTCGTCGCCCAACGTCAACCTGCGCGACCCCGTAATCTACCGCATCGTGCACGCGGAACACCACCGCACGGGCAACAAGTGGTGCATCTATCCCATGTACGATTACGCCCACCCCATCTGCGACTATCTGCAGGGCGTCACGCATTCCCTGTGCACGTTGGAATTTGAAGACCACCGCCCGCTGTACGACTGGGTGGGCAT
Source organism: uncultured Clostridia bacterium (assembly GCA_947629845.1). Classification (GTDB taxonomy): domain Bacteria; phylum Bacillota; class Clostridia; order Christensenellales; family Borkfalkiaceae; genus Gallimonas. The sequence continues at coordinate 4,353 of CANRFD010000023.1, read as the reverse complement.
CACGCTCGGGTTTTCGCCCAAGCCGCGGCAGATCGAGTTCGCGCGGCTCAACCTTACCAACCTCGTCATGAGCAAGCGGTACCTGAAAAAGCTCGTCGAGGAGGGCTCGGTGCACGGGTGGGACGATCCGCGCATGCCCACGCTGACCGGGCTGCGCGCGCGGGGCATCCCCGCCGAGGCCATCAAGGATTTCTGCGAACGCGCCGGCGTCGCCAAGGCGCAGTCGGAGTGCGAGATCGGCTACTTCGAGGCCGTCATCCGCGACTATCTCAATAGCCACGCCCCCCGCGCAATGGCGGTCGTCGACCCGTTGAAGCTCACGATCGCCAACTACGAGGGCGGCGAGGACGTCGACTTCGAGATCAACCAAACGCAGGAGGGCGCGGGCACCCGAAAGGTGAAATTCGGCAAAACGCTGTTCATTGAGCGCGCCGACTTCTCCCTCGCCCCGCCTCCCAAGTACTACCGTCTCAAACCGGGCGGCTACGTCCGCCTGAAAAACGCCTACATCGTGCGTGCGGACGAGGCCGTCACCGACGAGGCGGGCAACGTTATCGAGGTGAAGTGCACCTACTTCCCCGAGAGCCGTTCGGGCAGCGATACGAGCGGCATCAAGGCGAAGGGGGTGCTGCATTGGGTGAACGCGGAGACCTGCGTCGACGCCACGCTGAAGCAGTACGACCACCTCCTCCGCGACGCCGATTACAGCGGACAGGACTTCTCCGAGCGTATCAATTTGGACAGCGAACACGTCTTTTCCGCCAAGGCGGAGCCCTATCTTGCGGAAAACGAGGGCAGCTATCAGCTCATGCGCACGGGCTACTACCGCGCGTTCCGCCAAAACGGACAGCTCATTCTCTCCGAGATCGTCTCGCTCAAGGATAATTTCAACAAATAAAGGGGGACTGCGAAAGTGGGCATCATCGGGATCATCGTTACGGTAACGGCGTGCGTCGGAGGGGCGGCGGCCTTTGTCTATGGCGCCTTCCGCAGGGCCTCGCGCGTGTCGTGGGCGGGCTTGCAAATTCTGCTGCTCTTCTGCTACACGCTCGCCGTCGGCGCCGTGCCCGTGCCCGAGGGCGGCGGCGCGTACTTCTGGCTCACCGTCATCTTCTTCGGGGTTGCGCTCGCGCTGGTGCTCGCCGCGGAACACCTCCTCCGCTCCTATCTGCTCAAAAGGACGCCGATGGGGGTGAAAAAGGCGCTCGGCCGCGTGTTCGGCGGGCTGCTCTCCGCCCTGAACATACTCATGCTCGTCGCCGTGCTCGCGGGGCTGATGCTCGGCATCGTCGGCGCCCTTCCCACGGCGCCCGCCGCATTCGAGGGGGCGCTGAACAGCTCCCTCTGGCAGGGCTTCTTCTCCAAACATTTCTACGACCTGCTGCTCGCCGCTCTGTGCTTTTTGTTCGTGCGTGCGGGGACGCGCCTCGGCGTTCTGCGCGGCATCTACTACCTTTTGATGTTTGCGCTCACCTTCGGCGCCGCGCTCGCGTCGCTGCTGCTCGCGACCAAGGTCGGCTTCTTTGCGGGCTGGGGAACGGGCATCGCGGGCGGCTTTTCCTCGCTCCCTCCCGCCGCGGCGTCCGCGCTCGGAACGGGCATCACCGTCATCATCCTGTTCATCGTCCTCTTCGCCGCCGTCATGGCGATCGGCGCCCTGCTGCACTGGGGCATCCGCAAGCTGCTCAACTGCCGTCCGCTCGGCGCCGTCTCCGCCCTTCTCTTGGGCGTGCTCTGTTTCGCCGTGTTCTTCGCCTTCACCTGCGCCTTCGATTACGGCATCGCCTACCTTGCCGTCTCGGCGGGGCAGCTGACCGAGGCCGTCGGCCCCTATGTGGGCGGCGTGGCGTCCTTCCTGACCTCTTCGCCGTGGTCTGCGGCGATCTACAATTTCAACCCCTTCCTGTCGCTTTTGGGCGCGTAACGCATGATACTCCCCGGGAACGGGAATACTTTTTTCGGGGATCATGTTAGACGAAAGGACGGGCGCCCTGCTTGCCGAGATCAACAGACGCTGCGGCGGCGAGGGCTATCAGATCATCGAGGGGAAGGAACTCCTCGGCCTCTGCGGGGGAGAAGAGGCGGGGCTGCGCGCCGCGCTCTCCTTTCTCGAGGCGGAAAAATACGTGGAGATCAGCTACGCGGAGGACGGCGTATATTGCCTGCGCCCGCTGGCGGAGGGGCGGCGGTACTTCGAGCAGGAGAGCCTGCGCCGCCGCGAGAGCCGCCTGCAATGGCGGGGCGGATTTGCCGTCTCGGCGCTCGGGGCGTTTTTGGGTGCGCTTCTCGGCTGTTTGGTCGCCTGGGCGGTGTCCTTGCTGCTATGACGATGCCCTCCGAAAGTCTCAACCGCCGCGAAAACACCGTCATGAACGCGGTATTCACCCTCGCGCAGGGCAAGGAACGCTTTCTCGTCTACCCCTACGAACTTCTCAACGCGCTGCCGCCCAAGGCGGGCTACGACGAAGAGAAGCTCGAGCGCATTTTGCGCGCGTTGGAGCTCGACGGCTACCTCGACTTCGTTACGGGGGACAGAAAGGGCGAAAAGACGTACGTCATCCACATGCGCGAGGCCGGGCTTGCCTACCGCCGCTCGGACGCGCACCGCCGCAGAAAACTGTATTTTAAGCTCGCCGTCACCGTGGCATGCGGCATTCTCTCCGCCGCGGTCGGCATTCTCATCAAGGCATTGCTCGCATAAAAACGCTTGACAAGCAAACGCGTTTGCGGTACAATCGGTACAAACGTATGTTTGCGCCGATTGATCGTATATGGAACATTTCGATTTCAAACTTCATGCGCCGTTTACGCCGACGGGCGACCAGCCCGAGGCCATCCGCGCCCTTACCGAGGGGGTAGAGGACGGCGTCCGCACGCAGGTGCTCGTGGGGGTCACGGGCAGCGGCAAGACGTTCACAATGGCAAACGTCATCAAAAACGTCGGCCGCCCCGCCCTCGTCATCGCCCATAACAAGACGCTCGCGGCGCAGCTCTGCAACGAGTTCCGCGAATTTTTCCCCGAGAACCGCGTGGAGTACTTCGTCTCCTACTACGATTACTACCAGCCCGAGAGTTACATCCCGTCCACCGACACCTATATCGAAAAGGACATGTCGATGAACGACGAGATCGATAAGCTGCGGAACGCCGCCACCTGTTCGCTCGGCGAGCGGGACGACGTCATCGTCGTCGCCTCCGTCTCGTGCATCTACGGCTTGGGCGCGCCCGAGGAATTTTTCCGCCTCGGCGTCTCCCTGCGCCCGGGGCAGCAGATGGAGCGCAACGAGCTCCTCGCCCGCCTCGTGGACATCCAGTATTCCCGCAACGATATGGACTTCAAGCGCACCACCTTCCGCGTGCGTGGGGACGTGGTGGAAATTTTCCCCGCCTCCAACTCCGAAGTCGCCATCCGCGTGGAATTTTTCGGCGACGAGATCGACCGCATCTGCGAAGAGGACGTGACAACGGGCAAAGTTCTTTCCGAGCTCAAGCACGCCGTCATCTTCCCCGCCAGCCACTATGCGGTGGGCAGCGAACGCCTCGCCTACGCGCTCTCGCTCATCGAGCAGGATTTAGAGGGGGAGGTGAAGGCGTTCGAGGACGCGGGCAAGCTCCTCGAGGCGCAGCGCCTCCGCCAGCGCACCGAACACGACCTCGAGATGATGCGCGAGATCGGCTACTGTTCGGGCATCGAAAATTATTCCCGCTACTTCGACGGGCGCGAACCGGGGCAGCCGTCGTTCACCCTTTTGGACTATTTCCCCAAAAACTTCCTCGTCTTTATCGACGAGAGCCACATGACCATTCCGCAGATCCGCGCCATGTACAACGGCGACAGGGCGAGGAAGATCAACCTCGTGGAGTACGGCTTCCGCATGCAGTCGGCGTACGACAACAGGCCGCTCACCTTCGAGGAATTTGACGAACGCGTGCCCCAGCTCATCTGCGTCTCGGCAACGCCCGCCCCCTACGAGTTGGAGCAGGCGGCGGGGAACGTCGTCGAACAGCTCATCCGCCCCACGGGGCTTCTGGACCCCCCCGTCACCGTCAAGCCGACGAAAGGGCAGATCGACGACCTTCTCTCTGAGGTGCACGAGGTGGTAAAAGGCGGCGGACGGGTGCTCGTCACCACGCTCACCAAGCGCATGGCGGAATCGCTCACCGACTACATGAAGGAGAACGGCGTCAAGGTGCGCTACATGCACTCGGATATCGATACGTTGGAGCGCATCGACATCGTAAACGGGCTGCGTTCGGGCGAATTTGACGTGCTGTGCGGCATCAACCTGCTCCGCGAGGGGCTGGATCTGCCCGAAGTCAAGCTCGTCGCCATTCTCGACGCCGACAAGGAGG
>CANRFD010000022.1 GCA_947629845.1 uncultured Clostridia bacterium | reverse complement strand
TCGTTCTTCTCTTCTTTATGGATATTTTTGCGGAGCTATATCTTATAGCGGGCTGCCAAATAGTCGGCGAGCGCCGTGCAGCCCTCGAGGACGTCGCGGTAGGTCTCGTCGAAGTTGTGCGTGTACCACGGATCGGCAATGGAGCGCGAGCTGCCCGCAAACGACAGCAGCGTGCATACCTTCCCCGAATTTTGTTCGCCGACGATGGCGCGCATGTCGCGGACGTTCCATTCGTCCATGCCGATCAGAAGGTCGTATTTGTCGCCGTCTGCACGCGTCATGAGACGGGCGCGGTGCGGAACGAGCGGAACGCCCTCCTTTAAGAGCTTTTCCCGCGTGCCGCGGTGCGGAATGTTGCCGATCTCATCGGTGTGCGCGGCGGCAGAGGCCACGCATACCCTGCCCTTCCAGCCCCGCTCTTCGATGATCTGCGCAAAGACGCTCTCCGCCATGGGCGAGCGGCAGATGTTTCCGTGGCAAACAAATAGTATCCCGATCATTTCCGTGCCGACTTATTTTTGTGAAGTTCACAAGAAAATGTTAAATTAAAATTGTGTCCGAAAAAGGTTGCTTTCCCTTCCTCTTCGTGTTACAATATAGCCATGAAGATATTTGCAGAAAGACTTATGGAACTTCGGAAAGAGAGAGGCCTTTCCCAGGCGACCGTCGCCAAAGATCTGAGCGTCAGCTTGGGGATCGTGTGCTATTGGGAAACCAATAAGAGCGACCCCACCGCGGCCAACATCGCCAAACTCGCACGCTACTTCAACGTGACATCCGACTATTTGCTCGGGCTCACCGATTGACGGATCTGACAACTTAACTTCGCCGGTTATTTCGGCCGTCTCCCCTGCCGCAGCCAATGCGGCGCCGTTTCCCGTATCTTATTCAACCCCGCCTTGCGGCGGTTTTTTGTTTTTCAGAAGAGAAATGAGCAGCGCATAATATTCCCGCTCGCCCCGCAGCCTCTCCCTTGCGGCGGCCGCCGCGGCGTGCGCTTCGCGTTCGTCCGAGGAATCGAGCGCATAGGCGGCGACCTGCGCGCCCGTGCCGCGCTCCCCGCGCAGAGCGGAGTATTTTTCCAGAAGATCCATCCTGCCGAAGAGAACGGCGGCGGCGACGAAGTCCGACGCGGCCTCCCCTCTGCTTTCCTCCGGGATATATTCGAAGAGTTCGTCGAGGCGAAGGAGCGGACGGAGCGCCCCGTCCTCCCCTGCGCAGAGGAGCGTTCTCCACTGCAGCTGCAACAAAGCGAGGAAGGACGTGCTGTCCTCCCGCACAACGGGCGCGCCGAACAGCAGTTCGCGCGGGAGCTCGTCGTATTTTTGCGTGTAAGACATGCCCTGCGCCGTCATGACGCGAAGCGCCACCTCCGCCTCGGGGCGTTTTTTTATGAGCCCCAACGCAAATTCGCCGTCCGTAGCCCCCGCAGGGAGCTCGATGGGATAGAGCGCGAGCAGGCTTTCGCAGAGATTTAAGGGCGCAAACAGCGCAAAGAAGAGCATAGCGGGGTGGTTGGTCACCGCAAAATACAGCGCAAGCACGACCGCCGCATAGATAAAATTGAACGCCGCGCCCGAAAGCAGCGAAAAAATCAGCTTGCCGCGCACCTTTTTGCCGCCGCGCGGGAGCATTGCCGTCGCGCCGTTGGCGTCCCTTCTCATTTGAACGCCCACCGAAAAGCCGCTCCGCCAATCGAAGCGGTATATCCCGAACGAAAGCGAAAGGACGCGCATTCCGCAAAGCAGCCCGCCGAGGGCATGTCCTGCCTCGTGCAGGAGCTCGTGCAGGGGGAAGATCATCAGGCATACCGCAAAGCAGATGAGTATGCCGACCGTGAACGCCGCGCTTTCGGAAGAGGCGCTCGCCCCGAAATAGGCCAGCAAAACAACGCCCGCCACCGCAAGGAGCAGCAAGCCCGCCGACGCGATATAGTAGATGATCCGCTTTGTTTTTCCGCTCATGAAAGTTTTTCCGTCAAATAGCCCTCTAAATTATCCCGGTCGGAAGCGTAAACGCAGCCGACGCCGAGTTTTTTCATCAGCATGAACAGCAGCAGCGCTCCCCCTGCGATGATATCGGCGCGCTTGGGATCCATTCCCCTCTGCGCCGCGCGCTCCTCGGGGGAGAGCGTAAGAAGTTTTTGCGCCCATGCGCCAACATCTGCCGCCGTCATGGGGAAGTCGTTGATCTTTTCGCCGTAGTACGCGTCGAGCCCCTGCATGAGCGCGGCGACGGTGGTCGCCGTTCCGCCGACCGCATAAACGGGCTGCACGGGGCGAATGCCGCGGAGGGCGGCAAGTTTTTCGCCGATAACATTCCGAAGCATGGCGGGATCGTCGCGGCAAAGGTCGTAAAGACGGACGGCGCCGATGTCGACGCTGACCGCAAGATCGCGTACGCCCTGCCTTCTCGTGCAAATTTCCGTGCTCACGCCGCCGATGTCGATGACCGACCCGTCCCCCTTCCCGAGCGCCCCGGAAAGGGCGAGTTCGGCTTCGCGTTCGCCGCCGACGACGTCTACCGTGAGCCCGCACAGCTCCTTCACCCGCCTGCAAAATTCCCCGCCGTTCTCCGCCGTGCGGACGGCCGCGGTCGCAAAGGCGTAGACGGTAGCGTTCTCCGCCCTCGCCTGCGCATAAAACGCGGCGACGGCTGCCGCCGTGCGCTCGATCGCCTCCGCCTTGAGCACGGGCGAAAACGCGATGCCTTCCCCCAAACGGGTCGTCGAAATTCTTTTATATAAAGTTGTTCCGTTCGCCCAAGTCATGAGACGAACGGAATTGGAACCGATATCGATAACCGAATATTTCATTATCCCTTGTACTTATAGTCGTAATCGAGCGCCTTCCAGAACATGCCGAACCCGTTCTGCAAGTCGTCAAGGTCGGCCACTTCGCCGTCGTACTGCTGCTTCTGCTGCTCGATGAGACGGTCGAGCTCGGCCTTTTCGGCGTTGCGGATGCCCATCTGAACAAACTGGATGATCAAAACGATGACGAGAAAGACGATAAGCAAAACGCCGCCTACCGTTGCGCCGATCGCGATCTTGCGAACTTTCTCCTCGGAAACCGCTTTTTCCTGCCCGGCATCCTTTCCGGCTTCCGTTGCTTCCTCTTTTCTGAACATTCTAACCTATCCTTTTGCCCGAGTTTACAGACATTATACACCTTCTGCGCAAAAAAAGCAACAATTTTATGCAAACTTTTCAAATAGAGCAAAAGTCCGAAAAGGCACGCGAGCAGGGAAAAAAGCCGCAGCCCCGGCAGCTCCATTATGACGGATACGAACAGGTAGATCGCCCCGAACGACAGGCAGAACAGGATATCCGTGACGACGCGCACCCAAACGGCGCGTAAAAAGTAGCGGATGCAGAAGAAAAAGTCGTACACAAGCCCGCTGAAGATGCCGCAGGTCACGCATACGAGCACGGTAAAAATTTGGTCGGGGTCGTTCATCGCAAAAATTTTTGCAGAAATTTCCCCTTTTGTACGCCGAATTTTACCGACGAGACCTCGCCGCTCGCCGAAAAAGCGCCCGTCCCCTGCGAAAACGCAAGCACTTTGAGCTGCGAACCGCTGATCTGCACGCGCGCCCCGTTCACCGTAAGCGTGATGCCGCTATCCGAAAACGCCTCCACGCTGCCGACGCCCGTAAGGGAGATGAGCCGCCTGTTTTCGATGGTAAGTGTGCTGTCCTTTTGCGCCTGTTGCATGCCATATTCTATGCGAGTTGCCCGCCAAAAAACACAAAAACCCCGCAATTAACGAGGTTTTTGTGCGATTATGTTAGACATAGTACTTCGCAAATCAGCCTAATCTCGCTTTTGCCCGCGCTTTTGCACGGAGTTCTCCATCGAGAATGCGCTTGCGAATGCGGATGTTGTGTGGCGTGACTTCGAGAAGTTCGTCGTCGCCGATAAATTCGAGCGCCTCTTCGAGCGAGAGTTTTTTGGGCGGGATCAGGCGCAGCGCCTCGTCCGAAGAGGAGGAACGCGTATTGGTAAGGTGCTTGGTTTTGCAGACGTTGACGTTGATGTCCTCGTCCTTCGGGGAATAGCCGACGACCATTCCCTCGTAGACGGGCGTGCCGGGGCCGATGAAGAGCATGCCCCTCCCCTGCGCGTTGAAGAGCCCGTAGGTGACGGCTTCGCCCGTTTCGAACGCGACGAGCGACCCCGTGTTGCGGCGCTCGATCTCGCCCTTATAGGGCTGGTACTCGAAGAACACCGAGCTCATTACGCCCTCGCCCTTGGTGTCCGTCAGAAATTCGCTCTTGTAGCCGAACAGGCCGCGGGCGGGCACGAGGAACTCGAGGCGCATGCGCGAGCCCATGGCCGACATGTGCACGAGCTCGCCCTTGCGGACGCCCATCTTTTCGAACACGGCGCCCGTGGCGCTCTCGGGCACGTCGACGATGAGCCGTTCAACGGGTTCGTACTGCACGCCGTCGATCTCCCGCCAGAGCACCTTGGGGGCGCTGACCTGAAATTCGTAGCCCTCGCGGCGCATCGTTTCGATCAGGATGGAGAGGTGCATTTCCCCCCTTCCCTTCACGCGGAAGGCGTCGGTCGAATCGGTATCTTCAACGTGGAGCGATACGTCGCGCAGAAGTTCGCGGTACAATCTGTCGCGCAGGTGGCGGGTCGTGACGAACTTGCCGTCCTTCCCCGCGAAGGGAGAATCGTTGACGGAAAAGATCATCTCCACCGTCGGATCGGATATCTTGACGAAGGGCACGGCCTCGACGTGGTCGGCGGCGCACACGGTGTCGCCGATGTTGATCTTCTCCAGCCCGGAGAAGCACACGATGTCGCCGGCACGCGCCTCGGCGCAGGGAACGCGCTCCAGCCCCTCGATCTCATAGAGATTGACGAGCTTCCCGCGCATATTCAGATCTTTGTGATTATAGTTGCACACGACGACGTCGGCCGCCTGCCGTGCGACGCCGCGCTCGATCCTGCCGATGCCGACCCTGCCGACGTATTCGTTGTAGTCGATGGAGGAGACGAGAATTTGCAGCGGCCCCTCGTCGTCCATCTCGAGCGGCGGGAAATGCGACAGGATCGTATCGAAGAGCGGGGAAAGATCCGTCCCCGGTACGTCTTGGTCGAGCGAAGAGGTGCCCTCTCTGCCCGAGCAGAACAAAATGGGGCTGTCGATCTGCTCGTCGGAGGCGTTGAGATCCATCAGAAGTTCGAGCGTTTCGTCGATGACTTCGGAGACGCGCGCGTCGGGGCGGTCGACCTTGTTCACCACGATGATGAGTTTTAGCCCCATTTCGAGCGCCTTTTGGGTGACGAACCGCGTCTGCGGCATGGGGCCTTCCGCCGCGTCCACGAGGATGAGCACGCCAGAGACCATCTTCAAAACGCGCTCCACTTCGCCCGAGAAATCGGCGTGGCCGGGGGTATCGACGATGTTGATCTTCACGCCCTTGTAGTGAATGGACGTGTTCTTTGCGAGAATGGTGATGCCGCGCTCGCGCTCCAGCGCGCCGCTGTCCATCACGCGCTCCTCCACGACCTGATTTTCGCGGAAGGTGCCGCCCTGTTTCAGCATCTGGTCGACGAGCGTCGTCTTGCCGTGGTCGACGTGCGCAATGATTGCAATGTTCCGTAGATCGTTTCTTACCATAATGTCCTCTTAAAATCCAAAGGAGATTATAATACATTTGCGCCTTTTTGACAACAAAAAAGAGGCAAAATCAAAAAATTTCCGCCCCAAAGTTTGCATTGTTCCCAAACTTCCCGCGGGCGGCAGAAAATGCGCGCTTCAAAATAAAATTCAAGAGCCCTCTCAATGAGAAGGCTCTTTCATCGGGATAGCCGAAGTTCAGAAGAACACCCCGCGGGCGGCCTCCTTGGTCTCCTTGTCGGCGATGAAGGGAATGCGCGTCGTATAACCCTCCTTTGCGGCGACGATCTGCCTCGTCGGCCAATGGAAGATCTCGCGGTTCCACGTGTTGACGGTATCGTTGTACACCTCGCGCGCCGCGGTGATCTCGCGCTGCAAGTAGGAATTTTGCTGCATGGCGTCCGCAAGCTCGCGGTGCGCCTTCAGGTCGGGGTAATTCTCGAAGGCGATGTTGACCGAGCGGGCGAGCGTTCCCACGGTCTCGGCGTAGGAATTTCTGGCGGCGTCGTCCGCGGGCGTCCCCTTGCTGCGGTAGGCGGCGATCTTTGTGAAGGTATCCTTGTCCAAATCGATCGCCTTATCCAACAGTTTTGCGCAGTTTTGCAGAATTTGCACGCGCTGCTCGAGATAGTTGTCGATCTGCGAAGCGTCGTGCTGGATCTTCTGCTGCAGCTGGCGGAAATAGCTCTTCGCCTTTGCCTTCATGATCATCCAGACGACTCCGCCAATGATCGGGGGCAAAAACCACCAAATGATGTCGAAAAACTTCGATCCGCCCCCGATCGTCACGGGGAGCTGCTTTGCAATGACTTTCACATCGTTGCCGCTGTCCAACGTAGTCGCGGTCATTTCATCCAATTCGTTCATACTTATTTCCTCCAAATTATTTTTTTATCGTAAAGTCGGCATCGAAATCCGTTGCCCCTTCCGGAACGACGCAACACAGGATCCCGTGGCGGTATCCGTACGCCGCTTTGCCGTGCTTCTCGAGCGCGGAGCGGAAGGCGCCGGCCGCCTCCGTCTGAAATTCCCGTTCGGTAAGCCCGAGCTCCTTCATCTCGACGACGGTATCCGCATAGACGGGGATGTATTCCGTCCAATCGACGGGAACCATGTGGCTCATGCCGTCACCGCCGAACACGGACACATACTCCGTCCGCGGCACCGCATTGAACGCATTGGCGCGTACGCACACGCGGTCGCTTCTGCCGTCCTTTTCAAGAAAGCGCGTCTTGAGAATGCTCGGCGTCGCGGCATACGGAGAGGCGAGCGCGTTGATATCCAGCCGGTTGACGGCATATTCCGTCTCCTGACGGGTGAAATAGCGCGGATATACCTCTTTATATATGTATTCGTGCGGTTTGTGTTGCTGATAGAGCGGAATGGACAGCAGCGGCGCGAGATCGAAGTAGAGGGAGCGGAAATATTGCTCGTTGAATTGCAGAAATTTGCTCCGCGCGAGCTCCGCGCTGTAGGAGCAGTACCGCTCGGCTGCCTCCTCCATGTCCCACTGTGCGGAGTGCTCGGACACGATGTAGTTGAGACATCCCGACTTGCGCATGTAAAAGTCGTCGCCGTACCCCTCCGCGTCCTTCAGGAGTGCCAGCATGTTTTTCTGCGCGAGCGGCGTGAACAGGAGGCGGAACTGCACTTCGTTGTCTCTGTCGAGCGCGCCGAAGAGCACTTCAAACTCGTCGTTCCCCATCTCGGTAAAGGAGCCGCCCTTCTCCATCGCGTCCTGCTGCTTGCGCCTGACCTTCTTCATCCCCCGCTTTACCTTGCGGGAACGCTCCTTCTCGCTGTCGTCCTCGACGTGGGAAGGCCGCCGCGAAAAGTGCAGATCGGGCGCCGCCTCGTTGCCGTAGATGAGCCGCGTCCTTTGGCTGTAGAAAGGCTTGGGGCGGGTCACGGACGCCGTGAGCGTCTGCGAATGGTGCGTGGTGACGACTCTCCCCTCCGAATCGGTGTGGTGGGTCTCCCAATATATGGTGATGGAGCCCGTGTAGGTCTCCGTGCCCATGGTGCACACCAGCACCCTGTCGGCGACGAAGGGATTGCCGGAGATCTCGCCCGTCAGGATGCCGATCGTGGAGGCGGCGGGATCGTCCTCCCCGCCGTAGCCGTACTTTTCGCTCAAATAGTCATAGCGGCGGATGTTGAAATTTTCGTCCAACTGCACGATGGAAACCGTCTTTTCGATGAGCTTGCCCGTGACGTTGTTCTCGAAGAGGGCGTTGAGCGGCGCCATTTGCTGCCACGCCTGCCTGTAGAGTTCGTCCGCCTTTTTCTGCAGCTCTTTTTTCTTTTCCTCGTTCTTGCGAAGGCGGGGCAAGACGCATTTCACAAGCAATACGACGGCCGCCACGACGGAAACCGCCCCCAAGACGCACATCAAAACGCCCGGCAGCAGGTTTTCGTCCAGCAAAAAGGGAATGGACGCGACCGCGCACACGGCGCCGGCGACGATCCAGATGATGAGAAAAACGCGCCACATCTTGTCGCGGGAGAGCAGCCTGTCTGCCTCGGCGACGAGGCGGTTCTGCGCCTCGTATGCCGCGACGATCCTGCCGTTTTCCGCAAGGTCGACGCCGGACTTTTTCACGAGATCGTCGAAATAGTCCTCGCAGTTGCGCCTGAACGCGCCCTGATATTGAGTTTTATAGGCGGAAAGCGGCTCCCAAACCATTTCTTCAGCCGTCCGCTCTTCCTCTTCCGACATCATTCGGCAAGATTATATCACATCTTTTTGTTTTTGTCAAATTTTATGAAAAAAACAGACGGCTCGCCAAAAATCGTGCCGTCCGCCTGTTTTTTATTGTTTTACGCAAAGGTTGCGGTAGGTGCAAAAGGTGATCTTGTAGCCGTTGTCGTCCTGCGGAGCGCTCTCGCGGACGAGCGCAAAGGCGGGGTCGGCGTCGAGGTCGGGCACAAACACATCTGCGCCGCCGTCGGCCGCCACCTTGGTGACGAGCGCCTCCGTACAGTACGGAAGAAGCGCGCGGTAGACGCTCGCCCCGCCGATGACGAACACGTCGTCGGGCGGATATTTTTTGATCTCCGCGAAAAGCTCACCGAGGCTGTGAACGGTGATAACGCCCTCCACGTCCTCGGGGCAGAGCACGATGTTCGTGCGGTTCTTCAGGGGCTTCCCGCCGGGGAAAGAAAGCAGAGTTTTTGACCCCATTACCACAATTTTTCCCATTGTCGTCTCGCGGAAGAACTTCATATCCGCGGGAAGGGAGAACATCAGCCCGTTGTTTTTTCCGATGCCCCACTTGCTGTCTGCATGAAAGATCGCACGCATCTCTCTCTCCTAAATCGCTACGGGAATTTTCTTGTCGAGCGGACTGTACTCGTAATTTTCCAAGCGGAAACTGTCCACCGTAAAGTCGTAAAAATTCTTGACGTCGGGGTCGACGACGAGCCGCGGCGCGGGCTTGGGCTCGTGGGAAATGACCTCTTCGAGAATGGGGATATGGCGGTCGTAGAGGTGGGCGTCGGCGATGACGTGCACAAGCTCCCCCGCCTTCAGCCCGCTCGCCTGCGCAAACATGATGAGAAGGACGGCGTACTGCACCACGTTCCAGTTGTTCGCCGTGAGCATATCGTTGGAACGCTGGTTGAGAATGCCGTTCAAGGTGCCGCCCGAGACGTTGAAGGTCATCGAATAGGCACAGGGGTATAAGTTCATCTCATGCAGGTCGTCGAAGTTGAAAATGCTCGTAAGGATGCGGCGGGAGGCGGGGTTGTGCTTTAAGTCGTAGAGCACGCGGTCGACTTGGTCGAACTCCCCCTCTTTATACTTGTGCTTGATGCCGAGCTGATAGCCGTACGCCTTGCCGATGGAGCCGTTTTCATCCGCCCAACTATCCCAGATGTGAGAATGCAGATCGCGGATGTTGTTGCTCTTTTTCTGCCATATCCAGAGAATTTCGTCGACGCAGCTCTTGAACGCCGTGCGGCGGAGGGTCAGAATGGGAAATTCCTCCTGCAGATCGTAGCGGTTGACGATGCCGAACTTTTTTACGGTGTGCGCCGGCGTGCCGTCGTCCCAATGCGGACGCACGGGTAAATCGGTGTCCCAAAATCCGTTTTGAAGGATATCCCTGCAATTTGCAATAAAAATTTCATCCGCCCTGCTCATCTCTCGAACCCCTTCTTTTGTCAGATAAATGTAAAAGTGATATTTTTATAATCTTCGCCGAAAATATTTTTGAGCCCCGCGCTCATAAAACCCTTAAACCGCTTGGGAATGGTGACGGATTTAAGGTTTCTGCAATTATTGAACGCCCCTTTTTCGATGTCGTTCACGCTGCTTGGGATTTCAATGCTCGTGAGCCCGCTGCTGTCATCAAACGCACCACACCTGATCGTTTTCACGCCGGTGGGAATGACAACTTTTCCGCCCTTTCCCTTGTATTTTTTGAGAACGCCGTTTTCGATTTCAAATTGCGCAAGATAGGCACGCCGCGCCTCTTCCTTGGCGCGGCGCTCCGCGGCAAGCCGCTCCGTCTCGCGTTTCTTTCGCTCCTCTTCTTCACGTTTTTTACGCTCGGCTTCCTCCTTGGCGCGACGTTTTGCGGCTTCGTTAGGATCTACAAAATTAAATTTCATATTTTGATATTCTTCGCCGAAGATACGCGTGATGTCAGACTTCCAACGTGCATGGATGGTTACGCTCGCATTTTTGTCGCAACCCCTGAACGCCGCATTCCCTATTTCAGTCACGCTGTCGGGAATTGTGATGTTCGTTAGCCCACTGCAACCATCAAATGTCCCTTTCCCAATCGAAGTCACGCCGTCGGGAATGACAATGCTCGTAAGACCACCGCAACCACGGAACGCGCTTTCCCCGATTTCGGTCACACTGTTGGGAATCACAATACTCGTAAGACTATCGCAACCACGGAACGCGCGAGCTCCAATCGAGGTCGCACTGTTGGGAATGATAATACGCGCAAGTCTACTGCAACCTTCGAACACGCAACTTCCAATCGCGGTCACGCCATTTGGTATAGTGACACTCTTCAACTTATCGCAATCCCGAAACGCAGCAAACCCTATTTCGGTCACGCTGGCGGGAATGGCGATGCTCGTAAGACCTGTACAACCATCAAATGCCGCATTTCCAATTGAGGTCACGCCGTGGGGAATGATAAAGCTCGTAAGGATTTTGCAAGCGCAGAACGCGCTACGCCCAATCGAGGTCACACTGTTGGGAATGGTAATATTTGTAAGCCCGCTGCAATTATAGAACGCACGGTTCCCGATTGAAGTCACGCCGTCGGGAATGGTAATACTTGTAAGCCTACTACAATCACGAAACGACTCTTCCCCAATCGAAGTCACGTTGTTGGGAATAATTACATCGCCACCCTGTCCTTTATACTTTTTCAAAACGCCGTTTTCAATTTCAAATTGCGCAAAATAGGCACGCTTTTTCCGCTCTTCTTCCTCTTTGCGCTTCTTTTCTTCCTCTTCTGCCTGTCTCATCATGGCGAGAAGCTGTTCGGGCGATAAATTCCCGACGGGCGCGGCAGACTGCTGCGGTGCGTTGCCACGCTTGAGTTCGTCGATCATGGCGCGCATCTCTTCCCGCTCGCGGTTGCGTGCCTCTTCCTCGGCGCGGCGGCGCTCGGCTTCCTCCTTGGCGCGGCGCTCGCTCTCCGCGAGTTGCTGCTGCATCGCCTCGAATTGGCGGCTGCGTTCCTCTTCTTCCCGCTTCTTCCGCGACTTTTCGGCCTCACGTTGCGCCCTTGCCTCGGGCGTGTGGCTTTCGACAAAGTTGTCAATGCGCGTATAGGCGTCGGGACGGGAGAGGTCAATCCCTTGAATTTTCCCGCTCTTGCCGGGAAGCCGCTCTATGGGTTTGCCTTTGAACACAAAGGTAATTGCGTCTCTCTCCTTGTCCTCGTTGGCGATCATCGCCATGAAGCGGGTATATTCATTCTTCACCCATTTGGTTTGAAGGTATTCCTCGTCGTAGCAAACAAGCAGCATGCACTCACTTGTATACAGCGCGTACAGAATGAGCGCTTCGTAGTCGCTTCCCGTTCTGCTTCCGATCTCCTCTTCCGAATAAAACGGGTGAAAACCCCTCTCCTTCAAATGGTGATACAGTCTCAACGCCTCGTGGCTGTCCTGCGTGGTGCCGCCGTTCTCGTCGGAGACCTTCACGCAGAGGAAACAATCGTAATTTACACCATCCGCTTTCAGTTCATTGAATTGGTCTCTTATCTCATCGATCTCGGCAGCCTTCTCGCGGTAGACCCGTTTCTGCTCCTTACTTGCAAGCTCGAGAGCGCGCAGATAATTTTTGTCGAGGAAAAAACTCTTTTCGGAAATCTCATGGCAAATGGGCTGCAGGCGAGGCGGGTCGCTCGTCTCGTCCTTCAAATACTGCACCTTGAAGGTGGAAAGCGCCATGCCGAAATACGCCTCGGGCTCCTCTTTATCCAATTCCGCAGCCTTTTGGTACGCTGTATACGCCTCGTCGAATTTGCAGGTATCGAGGTCGTGTTCCGCTTGGTTCAAGAAGTTCTGAACTTTCGGCTCGCTCTCCTTCGCCATGGTAAAGTATGTACCGCAGTGCACGCAGCGGATGACCCGCCCCACCGCCTTCCCCGGGTCGAGCGGCGCCGTGCAGCATTTACAGAAAAATTCCTTCAGTTCCATGATCCTTCCTCCTATGTTTACAAATTTTTCCTTTTTTATTTACGAATTTTCCATAGCGCACTGCAGGCGTGCACGCGTCTCCTCTTCGCCCAAAATCTGCATGATGGTATAGAGGTCGGGCGTGTTCGCCTGCCCCGTCGTCGCGATGCGCAGCACCTCCGCCACGTCGGCAACGCTCCCCTTATACGCCTCGGGGTTCGCTTTATAGTCCCGCATCTCGGCGGCGAAGCCGTTTTCGGCGGCGATCTCCTTCACCTTGGCAAACCATGCCTGCGCGTCGTCCTCGTAGCGGTAGCGTGCGAGAAAGGCGCGGAGAATGGCGTTTTTGCTCGCGGCGTCGGTGCGGTATTGCTCGCGCGCAGCGGGCCTTTCAAAGAAGTAGCGGATAAATTCCATCGCCTGCGAGGCGGTCGTAAAGTCCTTGCGCCGCTTTTTGCCGCCCACGCCCATGCAGAGCGCCAGCGTGCGCTTCATCTTTTCGGCGTCAGCGAAATATTTCTTTTGCGTGTCCGTGCCGAATTCTTCCGCCCAGTCCTTCAAAAAGGCGAACATCTCCTCCTCGCCGAGCCTTGCGAGCTCGTTTTTGGAGACGTCGTTGAGCTTGTCGAGGTCGAACAGCGCACCGCTCTTGCTCATTTTTTCCGCCTTGAACGGGAACTCGGCAAGATCGGCGTCGGGGTGCTTCAAATACCACTCCTCGAAGTTGGAATTGAGCAGCGTGAGCATGTACACCTTCACCGCCCGCGGGAAGTACCCCTCCTTGCGGTAAAATTCGAGGGAAAGTTCGGGGTCCTTGCGCTTTGAAAGTTTCCGTCTGGTCTCGCCGTCCTGCTTCATGAGCGAACAATGGTGCCCGTAACGGGGAAGCGGGAAGCCCAGCGCGGCGAACAGTTCGATATGGATGGGCAAACTTGCAAGCCAATCTTCGCCGCGGATGACGATGGTCGTACGCATGAAATGGTCGTCGATGGCGTGGGCGAAGTGATAGGTGGGAATGCCGTCCGACTTCAAAATGACGACGTCCTGATCGTTCTCGGTGACGGTGACGTCCCCCTTGATCTCGTCGTGGAATTTTATCTTGTTCTCGGGGTTGCCGAGCGATCTCAAGCGGATGACGAAGGGCTTCCCCGCGTCGAGGTTTTTATAGATCTCCTCCTCGGAGAGGTTGCGGCACTTGGCGTATTTGCCGTAGTAGCCCGTGATCTCCTTGTTCTTGGTCTGCTCCTCGCGCAGGGCGGCAAGGTCGTCCTCCGTGCAGAAACAGGGGTACGCCC
Organism: uncultured Clostridia bacterium; assembly: GCA_947629845.1. GTDB lineage: Bacteria > Bacillota > Clostridia > Christensenellales > Borkfalkiaceae > Gallimonas. Next base: position 2,717 of record CANRFD010000022.1, on the reverse strand, counting down.
TCCCCTCCGCGATGAGTTTTTTAACAAAGGCACGGTAAATTTCGGCACGCTGCCGCTGATACCACGGCGCGTACGTCTCGTTTCCGCCGATCTCCGCCCCCTCGTCGAATTTCACGTCAAAATATTTGAGCGCGCCGATCACAGCTTCCACCGCACCGTCCACCTTGCGCTTTAAGTCGGTATCCTCGATGCGAAGGTACACAATGCCGCCGCTGCGGTGCGCGATGCGCTCGTCGGTGATCGCGCTGAACAGATTGCCGAGGTGGATGAACCCCGTGGGCGAAGGCGCAAGGCGGGTGACCTCGGCGCCCTTGGGCAGATCGCGGGGCGGATATTTCGCCTCGTAATCTTCCGGCGTGGGATACTCTCCCGGCAGCAAACGTTCGGCAAGCAATTTATAATTCATAACAGACTCCTTTCTATGGTTTTATTCGGAAAAAAGCAATTCCAAACTCTCGGGCGCGATCTCCGCAAGCCCGTTTTCGATATCGTGAACAAGCGCCACCGCCCGCTTCAGCATGGGCGTATCGACGCCCCGTTCCTCGCCCGCGCGCACCACCGCTCCCGCGACGAAATCGACGTCGCACCGCCGTCCCGCATTGAGATCGAGCAGCATGCCCGAGCGCGTATTTTTGTATTTTTTCATCGCGAACGGGAGCGTCAGCCGCCCGAATGCGCCGAAAACTTTGAAGAGGTCGTGCCCGTTGAGCGGCAATTTTTCGCACCCGCAGGCGCGGGCGCCGGAAAAAGTTTCGCGAATGAGCCGCAGCGCCGGTTTTTTGTGCTTTTTTGCGATCTCGCCGAACGTGAGCCCCGAGATCGCGGAGAGCGTGGAAAACGAGGCGTTGGTCGCGAGCTTTGCAAAGCGGAGCTCGGAAAGCGCGCCCACCGTCACTTCGCCCACCGTGCCGAGGAGCGCGGCGATCTCATCGAGGCGCGCGCCCTTGCCGTACGCCCCGAGCGCAAGGTGAAACCCCGCCTCCGACGTAATGCAAATCGTGCCCGCCTCCGTCTTTTCAGCGCCCCACGAGAGCGCGCAGCCGTACACGCGGTCGGCGCCTAAAATGCGGGCGATCCCCGCCTCGGGAAGCCCGTTCTGAACGGAGACGATCGCCCCGTTTTCGGCAAGGAAATTTTTCAAAAACGCACAAACGCTGTCGTTTTCGCGCTGTTTTGTCGCCAAAAAAACGAGGTCGTATTCCCCCCGCATCTGCTCGGGCGTGAGCGCCGAAGTGCGCACGGCGGGCATTCCCGAAATTATCGCTCCACGCGCATTCAGCGCCGCGACATGGGCGCGATCCCGCGTAACAAGATCGCACGGTGTTCCCGCCTTCGTAAGCAGCGCGCCGAGGGATGTTCCCATCGCTCCCGCGCCGTAAACACAAACTCTCATAGTCCGTCAATCATTATAAAACAAGACGGAAAATAAGTCAATTCCTCGCCGCAAGTTCCGACAAAATAATAAAAAATTGTTTTTTCCGCGTAAATATTTCACGGAAATTGCCTAAAATAAGTTGTCTTTCTCGCGATTATGTGGTATACTCAATGATGTATCTTATAGAGAAGGAATATGATTCCCATGGATCTTACATCGTTTGTTTCCAATCTGCTTGTACCCGCGCACTATCCGCCCTACCAGATCGTGTGCATCGTCCTTATCGCCATTATGGGGATCGCGGCGCTTGCGGCGATCATCCTCGTCATGATCCAGCCCGGCAACTCCAACGGGATCGATGCTCTCGGCGGCTCGAGCGAGACCTTCTATGGCAAGAACAAGGGCAAATCTCTTGAATCCAAACTGAAAATGTGGACGGCGATCTGCCTTATCGTGCTCGGCGTGCTTGCGGTCGTGTTCTTCATCCTGCAGATCGACGCCATTTGGCAGGTATAAGCGTACGTTACGGAAGATTTTTACGAGGGTGGCTCATGCGGGCTGCCCTTTCTTTATCGGAAAGGTGCTATTTTGGACGTAAAACAATCGCTGCTCGCGAAGATCAAAGACGGCTCTTTCGCCCTGATGACCGACGAGCAAATTTCCCGACAACTGAAACTCGGCAGGCGTGAAGCGCTCGCCGTCCGCGATATTCTGCGTGCGCTCGTCCGCGAGGGCGAATTGCTGGTGGACGCCAATTTCCGCTACGGCACGGCAAAGCAATTCGGCGCAAAGCGCGGTACGATCTCCGCAAATGAACGCGGTTTTGCCTTTTTTGTCCCCGAGGACGGCTCAGGCGATCTCTTCCTCCCCCGCCGCTCGCTTGCGGGCGCACTGCACGGCGACACCGTGCTCGCCCGTCATGTGGAGCGCACGCGGGACGAAGGCGAAGTGCTCGCCATCCTCTCCCGCGGGTATACCGAGATCGTCGGCGTCTACCGCCGTGAAAAGCGCGGCGGGTATCTCGTTCCCGACGACAGAAAGTATTGGGAAGAGGTATTCATTCCCGCGGGGAAGAGCCGCGGCTGCGCAGACGGCATGAAGGCGGTCGCAAAAATTTCCTCCTTTGCGGGAAAAACGCCGATGGGCGAGATCTCGGAGGTTCTGGGCAGCAACGGCGATTTTATGGTGGAAGAACTCGCGCTCATCCGCGCGCACGGCCTGCGCGAGGAGTTCCCCGACGACGTCGCCCGTCAGGCAGAAAAAATCGGGCAGACCGTCCCCCCTTCCGCCTATCAGGGGCGCGAGGACTTGCGCGAAACGCTCATCATCACGGTGGACGGCG
>CANRFD010000021.1 GCA_947629845.1 uncultured Clostridia bacterium | reverse complement strand
CAGTTGCATAGGGCGTAAAATTACGCGGTACCACCTATCTTCGCGCGAAAAAACGCGCCTCATTGCCCCTTAACGCGGGATACGGCTCCGCTTGAAGTTCGTTTCGGCGGGCGGCTCGCGGGGGAATACCGCTCTCTCTCCGTGCCGCCTTTCAGCCGTGGGCGCGCTCTCTGGGACGGAGGTATGAAAACGTCTCTTCCGCTTCTCTGCCTTTTGTATATTGCTATTATAGCCCATCGCCGCGGCGTTGTCAAACGATTTTGTTCGCGATCTCGCCCGCCCCGTTCCTATTTTTTGCCCGACGTTTTGGGCGGTTTGCCGAAGGCCGTCTTGTCCTCCACGCTCGTCACGGTGAAGGCGTACACCTTGGCGGCGCCCGCGCGCTTCAGGGCGTCCGCGAGCTCGCTCACCGTTGCTCCCGTGGTGAAAGTATCGTCGATAACGAGCAGCGTTTTGCCGTTTACGGCGCTGCGCTTGGCGATGTGGAAGCACCCCTCGAGGTTCTTTTCCCGTTCTTCCCGCCCGAGCGACTTCTGCGGCTTGGTCTCCTTCCGCTTCTCCGCCGCGTCGAGCACGGGCACGCCGAGCCTTCGCGAAAGTTCCTCGCACAGCACGAGGGACTGGTTGTACCCGCGCGCACGCCGCGCCTTTTTGGTCATGGGAACGGGCACGAGCGCCTCCGCTTCGGCAAACTCCCGCCCGATCAGGGGCACGGAGAGGTCGGCGATCGCACGGTAGAGGTACTTTTGCCCCCGTTTATAGCGCAGAATGAGCCGCGCGGCCTCCCCTTCGTACAGAAGCGCGGAGCGCGCCCTGTCCGTGCGGAGCGGCCTCGCCTTGCATTCGAGGCAGACGCCCGCCTCCTTCACCCTGCGGCCGCACTGCGGGCAAATTTCCCCGTCGTTCCACGGCAGCGCGCGGAAGCACTGCTTGCAGACGCGCTCGCCCCCGAACACCTCCCTGCCGCAAATATCGCAGGTGTAGTTGTGCGCGTCGTCGTATTTCCGCACCCATTCGGAGATTTTCTGACCCCATTCCTTGATTTTTTGGAAAAATGCGCGCGTTTTCGGCGCTTTTTTCGTATCCATTCCCGCCAACCGATCAATAAAATTTTGTGCCGCTCTCGTCCTCCAACCCGAGGAGATAGTCGGCGGAGACGTGGAAAACGCGGCAAATTTCCGTGAGCACGGCAAAGGAAGGCTCGCTCCTGCCCTTCTCCCACGAATAGACGCTGTCCGCCGTCGTGTGCAGAAGCGAGGCGAGCGCGCTCTGCGTCAGCCCCTGTTCCGCTCTCAATTTGCGCAAACGCTGTTGAAATATCGTCATGGTTTCAGTTTACCGTAAAATTTACGTGCCGCCCGACCCCACGGCACTTCAAAAAGATTTTGCGCCGCTTTCATCCTCCAGCCCGAGGAGATAGTCGGCGGAAACATGAAAATACTCCGCCACGAGAAAGATGTTCTCCGCGGTCGGCTGGATGTTGCCCCTCGACCAATCGGATACGCTCATCGCAGAGACGCCGATCGCCGCGGCAAGCGCGCGTTTGGATATGCCGCTTTCCTTTAATAATTCACTTAACCGTACGGCAAAAAGATTCTTCACATTTCTATTGTAAGGTATTGTTTACGTTAAAATACAAATATAAGATATGTTTTACATTCGCCTCCGATCAAGGCATGCAAAAAAACCGCCTGATGAAGGCGGTTTTCTTTGAAAACAGCAAAACGCTGCGAGTTATTCCATGCAGATCTTGTCGTGAAGGGCGCGGTTGCCGATCGCTCTGCCGCCGCCCAGGACGATCGCCATCTGCACGTCGTTGGGCAAATGCGCCTCCATTTGCAGCTTTTTGGCGACGTAATCGGCGAGCCCGATGATGTTGCACACCCCGCCCGAGAGGAAGATGCCGTTCTTGCACATCGCGGCGGAGACCTCCGCGGGCAGCTTGCGCAGCACGATCTCGGCGTACTCCGTGATCTTATCGGTATACACGCGGATGGGGAACAGCACGTCCTCCGAGGAGACGGTGACGGAGCGCGGGCGGCCCGTTGTGATGTCCCTGCCGTTGACGAGCATGCTCTGGTTATCGTGATCGACGAGGCTGCCGACGGTGTTCTTCAGCTTTTCGGCGGTGAGCGGGCCGATCTTGAGATTGTACCGTTCGGCGATGTGGTCGATGATGTGGATATCGATGTTGTTGCCGCCCACGTTCATCGTGAGCCCCGCGATGATGCCGTCGAGGGTGAAGGTGGCGAGCGAGGTCTTTCCCGCGCCGATGTCGATGGCGAACACGGGGTTGCTCTCGGAGAGCGGCACGTCGTGCCCGAGCACGGCGAGGTAGGGCGTTTCGGCGAAATTCACGCGGGACACCCCCGCCGATTTGGCGACGTTGTAGTATTTTTCACGCGCCTCCACGCTGCAGCCGCACGGCACGCAGAAGAGCGCCTCCACCGAGAAGGTGCGGCCGATCACTTTTTTGAGAAAGTATTCGAGCAGCGCCGCCGCCTGCTTTTCGTTGACGATCTCCCCCTCGTACACGGGGAATACGACGTCGGTAAATTCGCCCGTCTTGCCGACGAGGCGCTTTGCCTCGCTCCCGAAGCCGCGGATCTCGCCCGTCTCGCGGGCGACGGAGACGCAGGTCGGCTCCGAGAGCACGATCCCGCTCCCGAGCTTGTAGATCTTCGTCATGGCCGTTCCGAAATCAATCGCAAGTTTTAACATGTTCTATTCCTCCATGCTCCCTGATGAGAGCGCATGTCTCTTCCACGGGAAGCCCGACCACATTGGTGTAGCTTCCCACCGTCTGTTTTACGAGATCGAACCCGTCCTGTATGCCGTATGCGCCCGCCTTGTCGAAGGGCTTCCCGCTCGCGACGTACGCCCCGATCAGCTCCTCGGAGAGCAGGTTGAAGAGGACGGCCGTCTTGACGACGATGGAACGTTCCCCCTTTCCGCTCTTCAGGCACACCCCCGTGTACACGGCGTGTTCCCTGCCGGAGAGCGCGCGGAGCATCGCCTTTGCCTCCTCCGCCGAGTGCGGCTTGCCCAAGATCTCTTCCCCGAGGGCGACGACGGTATCCGCGCCGAGCACGGCGTCGTGCGGGAAGCGGGCGAATACGTCCGCCGCCTTGCCGCGGGCGAACGCAAGGACGGTATCATACGCGGAGAGCCCCTTTGCCGATTCCTCGAACAAAGAGGGCTCCACAAGAAAGTCGGTGCATATCTCCGCGAGCAGTTCGCGCCTGCGCGGGGAATTGCTTGCGAGAACCAATCTCATAGGATCTCGAGGTTCTTTTTGAAGGAGCGCTTGAACTCGGGCCCGGCGAGCATGGCCTGCCGGATGTCGAGCGAGGCGTCCCCCGCGAGCTCGGTCTTCATGATGACGGAGTCCCCGAGCACGTCGCAGTTGATGCCCGAAACGGCGCCCTGACCGTCGCGGTCGAGGCATTCGGCAATGCGCAGCAAAATGCCGAGTTTTTTCACGATGTCGAGATCCTCTTCCGTGACGATGTCCTTGAAGCGCGCCCATTCGGCGGGATTGACGTCCTCCTGCCTGTGGCAGCCCGCGACGAAGGCGGCAAGCACGATCTCGCGGTGGGTCGCGCCGTAGATGCCGCTGTTGAGTATCATGTAGCGGCTGTGGCTCTGGTTGTGGTAGTAGCGCACGCGGACGCCGCAATCGTGCAGGCTCGCCGCGATCTTCAGCACTTTCAGGTAGATGCGCGGGAACTTGTGCAGCACGCGAAGCTGTTTGAAGAGCTGGATGGCGAGGTGAACGACGTGTTCGACGTGCCTTTCGTCGCAGCCGTAGTATTTGACCAGCGTGTTGAGCGAATAGGAGAGCACGTCGGAGATGGGGCGCTCCACCGTGAGCGGGATGGCGGTGTTGAACATGATGCCCTCGCGAAGGCCGCAGCCGCTCGTGATGAAGTTCTCGATGTGCAGATAGTCGGTAAACGCCTTGATGATGGCGAGCGCGGCGGGCATGATGTCCGCCCGTGCGGGGGAGAGCCCGCGGATCCGCTTGCGCTTCTCCACATCGAGCACGCGGACCATCTCGTAGATGGAAAGGAAGTCCTCCGTCATGAACTGGTAGTTGTGCACCGTGTTCAAGGGGTACTTGCGCACGATGCGGTTGATCTTATAGAGGTTGCGGAAAGACCCGCCCACGCCGATCATCTGCGTGTCGGGCTCGATCTCGGAGAGCCAGCTGATCTTTTTGAACTGCTCGGTGAAAAATTCCTCGATGCGCTCCGTCTGCTGCTTGGGCGTGAGCCCGTCTCCCGAGAAGAGGTCGGTGAGCGTAACGGCGCCGAAGGGCAGCGTAACGTACTGCAGAACGGCGCGGCGGTTGTAGTAGATGATCTTGGTGCTGCCGCCGCCAATCTCGAGAATGATGCCCTTGGGCACGTCCATCGAGTTGATGACGCCGCGATAGACGAGCGAAGCCTCCGCCTCCTGCGAGAGAACGGTGACGCGGATGCCGCAGGTCGCCTGAATTTCGTCGAGGAAGGAACGCTGATTTTTGGCGCGGCGGACTGCCGCCGTCGCAACGGCGATGATGCGCTCTACGCCCGAGCAATCGCAGAGCCTCTTGAACATTTTGAGCGTCTTGATCGTCTCCGCAACGCGTTGCGGCTTGAGAAAACCGTCCCGATCCATATCCTGACCGAGGCGGACGCTCTCCTTGAGCTCGTCTACAACCATGAAGTGATTTTCGTCGAACAGCTCGACGATCACGAGGCGGGCGGAATTGGAGCCGAGATCGATGATGCCTATTTTTTCCATGCGGTCACGTCCTTAAAAAATGTGTACGGATACCCGTCCGTTCGGAAGAACACAAACATTTCCCTATTGTATTGCAATCGTGGCTATATTGTAGCATAAGAATATCGGTTTGTCCATACCCTTTTTGAAAATAATCGTGATATTTTCGAAAAAAGTTTCATGCATTCTTTTGATTTTTGTCATTTGCTTTCATAAAAAACGCTTTTTTTAAGCGAAAAATGGAAAGTATTATCAAAAACAGCCCGAACCCCCTGTGAAGCACGGCGGAGGGAAGCGCCGCCGCGAGCAGCGAAAAAACGGCGGAAAAGAGCGGGGCGGGCGCCGCCAGAAAGAGGAGCCCTCTGCGCTCGAGCAGCCCCTTGCCGGCGTGCACGGCGAGCGCCGCCGCCGACATCGGCAGAAAGGCGACGAGGTTGACGCCCTGCGCCGCCCGCTGCCCCACGCCGCAGAAGATGGTGAGAAGGGGGATGAGCGCCGTCCCTCCCCCCATCCCCATGCCGCCCAATAGCCCGCCGAGAACGCCGCACAGCGCAAAGATGAGAAAGCTCACAGCAGCATCCTGACGCCCGCGGCGAGCATGAGCGCGCCGAACAGCGCGTCGACCGCGCGCACGGGCAGAACGGGCAGAAGGCGGGCGCCCAAAAAGCCGCCCGCAGCCACGCCGAGAGCGACGGGGAGGGCGACGGCCATGGGGACGAGCCCGCCGATGAGATAGACGGCGGCGCTCAACAGCGACGCGGGCAGAACGGCGGCGATGGCGGTGGCGTGCGCCCTGCGGGTGGACAGCCCCGCACGTTCGAGCAGGGGGACGGCGAGCATCCCTCCCCCTCCGCCGAGCAGCCCGTTGACCGCGCCGATGGCGCACCCGCCCGCAAAAAAGGCGGCTTTTCTCGCTTTCATACCCCTCCTCCCGCGAACAGAGCGCGATTTTTCATGAAAAGTTTGTGTCAAATGAAAAAAATTTCCCGTTTTTTATCCGATTTCATGCGGAAATGCTTGCGTCAATCGGCGTTTTATATTAAAATAATGTCGTATTGTAAAAAATTCGGGGACGCTGCCCCCAAAGCGGCCGTCCCGTAAAAAGGAACCGTCTATGGCAAAATTCATCGCGAATGGAAAACGCAAACGCTGGGTCGCCCTGACTTCGCTCGCGCTTTCCGCAACCCTTTCTCTCGGCGTCCTCGCCGCCTGCGGAGGCAATGAAACGCCGCCGGAAGAAGAGGAGCCGGAAGTCTCCACCCCCACCGATACCCAAGTCATCAAAAACGGCAATTTCGAATTTTTCTCGGAGATGACCGAGACCAAACTTTCGGAGCGCCGCAATCTCATCAACGATCCCACGAGCTGGAGCATCACCACCGTCTCCCCCTCGTCGGATACCAAGTCCGGCATCATCGACACCAAGGCCGAGACGTGGGACTATCTCACCAAACCGGGCAGGGCGTTTACGGACATCGACGACGCGTACGAACATTGGGACGACGAGGATGTCACCGCGTACGACCGTTTGAAATTCCTCGATGAACACGACACCGAGATCGGCGAGCTCGAATCGGGCTCCGACAGGCGCGTATTCTTCGACGCCTACCGCTCGAGCGGGGACGAGAGTTACTCCATCGACTACGAGGATGTGGAAAACCTCGCGGCCGACTTCCCGCACGGCATCACCCTGCACGAAGGGGCGAAGGAGGGCGACACCAACGTTCTCATGCTGCACAACACCGAAACTTCGGACGGCGTGCTCGGAACGGCGACCTATGCGACCTCTTCGACGACCATCACGCTGAAGGGCGGCACCGCCGCCAAAGTGACGGCGTGGGTGTATACGGACAAGCTGTATCACTACTACACCGACCAATCCAAGGACGACGACGGCAACTATACCGAGCTTGAAAAGGACGGCGGCGCCTACATCGCCGTGACCAACACCGTGGGCAGCAACAGCTCGAGCCCGCAGTTTGTCATCAAAAACATCAACACGCACGGCAACTGGGAACAGTACACCCTGTACATCCGCGCCAACACCTATGCGACGACGACCTACCGCATCGTGCTCGGCCTCGGGCGCAACACCTCGTCGGACAACCGCCTCGAAGCGGTGAACGGCTACGCCTTCTTCGACGACGTCGTCGGAGAGACGATCAAGGGAGACGCGTACATCGCGGCGACCAAGGATCTGCCCGCCGATGTGACGCGCGACCTCGGCACCGCCTCCAAGGATCGCATCCTCGACGCGACCGATCTCGCGACCAAACTCGCGACGGGTTCCCTCTCGCAGTACAACCGCACATTTGCCTTCGACCTGTTGGACGCCGATGAGTTTTCCGACCTCGCCGTAAGTATTCCCGCCGAGGACATCGCCCTTACCGAGGAGACCAGCGGCTCCCTTACCGTAACTTCCAAGGTGCCCGATAACCGCAAGGAGGACAGCGGCGTGACGCCCGACAAGCAGAGCATCGCCGAGGCGACGACGTACAGCGCGCTCAAGACGCGGGCGACGGCGGAAGCGAGCGACCCCGCCTTCAACGGCTATCTCAAGAACATCTTTGATCGTGATTTTAAGGACGACAAGTTCCCCTTCGGCAGCGAAAAGACGCCCGTTGAGAACGTCTCCGTCATCATGCTTCTCTCCACCAACGGCGCGGCGTACACCGCCAAGCTCGAGAACGAGAAGTTCACCCTCGCAAAAGACAAGTACATGCTCATCTCCTTCTTCGTCAAGACGAGCGCGATCAGATCGGGCAAGACGGGCGCCACCATCTCCCTGATCGACGGGAGCAACAAGACGACGATCTCCGCCTTCGACTCGACAACGGTCGCGACCGTGGACATCGACAAGGATACGACGGACATCTATCAGGGCTGGGTGCAGTGCTTCTTCATCGTCAAGAACGAGACGGACACCGACAAGGCCTTCTCCCTCGAATTCAGCTACGGCCCCACCTCCATCGTGGGCTCCAAGGTGAGCGACTATGCCGACGGCTATGCGGCATTCGCCAACCTGCAATACGTTGACATCACCAAGGCGCAGGCGGGCTACGCCTCGACGGGCACCTACGCCAAGAGCGTTTCGCTGACCGCCTCCACCAAGGACACGACGCAGTTCGACAGCGCCGCCGCCTCCTACGACATCGAAAAGGAGCTCTCCGCACCCGCGAACTTCCGCGGCGTCTCCGCCGACGCGGACGCCGAGGCTTCGAAAAACATCGTGACGGGGCTTCTCAATGCGGAATATAAGGAGAAGTACTTCGCCTCGACGGATAAAAATCTCGCCGCGCTCAAAACGCTCTCCGCCGCGAGCGACGCAGACGCTTGGTGGGACGGCCTCTTCGGCGACGACCTCCGTGCGGCGCGCGTTGCCACGCAGCCCCTCGTCATCTACAACAAGGGCGCGGAAGCGGCTCCCTCCTACGGCTACACGATGCGCTCCTACGAGAGCACCATTGCGGCGAACTCCTCGCAGGTCATCTCCATGCGCGTGAAGGTGGAGGCCAACACCAAGGCGTACCTCTATCTCACCGACCTCTCCAACGTGCGCGAGGACGGCTTCAACAAGCGGTTCTCCCCCGTTCTCCCCTCCGTCACCTATTGGTACGACGACGACGGGAACATCGTGAAGGGCGACCCCTCCGCGGCCGAATTCAACAAAAAGACCGACGTCCTCTACTATTTGGACGAGCAGACCGGCCTCTACACCAAGGCGGGCGCGACGGACGGCAAGTACTACGCTAACCTCCACAACTACAAGGTCGACGAGGAGACGGGCAACTATCTCACCAAGGACGACCGCATCGCTTACTATTATAATAAGGAAACGGGGAAGGCCTACGCCGATCAGGCGTTTACGGTGGAGGTCAACGATCTTCCCATCGCCGAAGACGGCGTCTCCATCACGCGGTACCCCATCGACAGAGACACCGCCGACTTCGTCTCCTTCATCGAAGTGGACGGCTCCAAGATCACGGACGACACGTGGGTAGACGTAGCCTTCTACGTCCGCACGGGCAACGAGGCGAAGAGCTACCTCGTTGAGATCTGGGCGGGCGCGAAGGGCGCAACGGACGGCCTGCCCGCCGGCGGCTATGTGTTTGTCGACGGCTACAAGAACGAAAGCGCAAGCTCGTACGACGCCATCCGTTCGGAGCGCGTGAGCGCCCTTTCCGACGTGGCGGAGAACCGCGTCGACCCGGCCGACGAGACGAGCAACCTGAAGGAGACCCTCGCCCTCTACCACACCTTCTCCTTCTTCGATTCGGATAGCTTCCTCCGCTACGACAAATCGCAGGACGAGGACAACAGCGGCAACCCGTGGATCGACTACAAGCAGTCGGACTACGACGAAGGCATCGCTTGGCTCATCTACGACACCGTCGGCACCGAGAACGTCTCCGAGATGTTCATCGACTACTCCGTCGCAGAGGTGACGGTGGCAGAGCACGTCTATGACACCGACGACGACACCTCGACGGACGACGACGATACGGCGACTCCGGCGGGCGACACCAACATCTGGCTCATCATCTCCTCCGCCGTGCTCGCGGTCGTGCTTATCTTCGCGATCGTCGCGGTCATCGTGCGCAGGATCTACACCAAGCACAACAAGGGCAAGATCAAGGTCGTCAAAGACAAGGCGCCCAAGAAGCAGAAGGCTGCCAAGAAGCAGAAGGAAGAAAAGGCGGAAACGCCCGAACGCGCAAAGGACGAAAACGATCCTTACAACGAATAACAAAGGCAGAAGCGCCGCCCCATCGGGCGGCGCTTTTCCGTTATAAAAAACCGCCGTATCAGGCGGTTTACGTTTTTATCATGCGCAGCCCCTTGGGGAGATGGTTTTTTACCACCCCATCCACGCATTTTCCCATTCCCAGCGGGAACTCCTCCACGCAGACGGCGCACCAGCCGTTCTCCAAATCCGCCTCCGCCGTCTCGCCGCGGAGGTACTTTTTCGCCCCCTCGCGGGAGAGGGAGAGCTTGCGCCGCGCCCGTCCGCCGTACGCCATCGCGAGGGCGTGGGCGGGCCTGAACACCCTGCCGTCCCATTCGCCAAGCTCCACGCCGACGCGCAGAAGGCTCGCCCCCGTAAGCTCGGGCATGCCCGCGGGCACGAGGTACATCCGCCCGTCCGCAAGCGTCGTAATTTCGCCCGCGGGGGGAGCCGAAAAGAAGTCCTCGGCAAAGGCGCAAAAGGCGCGCTCCGCCTGCGTGTTTTTCTGCACAGGGAAGGGCTTTTTTCGCAGCGTTTCGCCGTTTTCGCGTTGAAGCAGGGCGCAGAAGTGCCCCTCGCCGCGGAAGGTGTGCGGGTAGAGTTTGCGCATCTCAACGAGCGAAAATCCGGGGTGCCGCTTCAAAAAATCTTCGATCTGCCACTCGTCCTCTTCCTCGGCAAAGGTGCAGGTGGAGTAGAGAAGGCGCCCGCCTCCCGCGACGGTTTGCGCCGCGTCGTCCAAAATACCGCGCTGCCGCGCCGCGCACCGTGCAACGTTCTCCTCGCTCCATTCGGGAATGGCGTTTTCCTCCTTCTTGAACATGCCCTCGCCCGAGCAGGGCGCGTCGACGAGGACGAGGTCGAAGTAGGAGGGAAAGCGCGCGGCGAGCGTATCGGGCTTCGCGCTGACAACGGCGCAGTTCGCAATGCCCATGCGTTCGACGTTCTGCGACAGAATTTTCGCCCGCGTGTAGTTCACCTCGTTGGCGACGAGGATGCCTTCCCCCGCCATCTGCGCGGCGATATGTGTCGTCTTGCCGCCCGGCGCGGCGCAGAGGTCGAGAACGCGCCCCTTGTTGCATGCGGCCGCAAGCTCCCCCACCTTCATCGCCGAGGGCTCCTGCACATAGTAGAGCCCCGCAAAGTGATAGGGATCCGCCCCGGGTTTTTCCTCGCCGACATACACGCAGGCGGGGTCGTCCCCTATCCTCTCCCCGAGGGGGAAGGGCGCGCGGCGGATAAATTCCTCTGCGGAAATTTTCAGCGTGTTCACGCGGATGCCTTTATGGGGCGGAGCTTCGTAAGATGCCAAAAAGGCGGGGAAATCCTCTCCCAGCCTCTCCTTCATGCGCCGTAAAAATGCCTCGGGCAGCTTCATATCCCCTCCAGACTGCCGCGGATGGAGTCGAGCGGAACAAACGCCGCCCCGCCCGCCATGGCGTTCTGGAAGCGCACGCCGCCCTCGCCCCGCGCGATGTACACGTTGCACTCGCCGGGGTGCGAGGTGTACTGCCCGCCCGAAGCGAAGATCGCCTGCAAGAGCTTCAGCGAGATCTCCACCTCGTCCTCGACGTCCTTGGAGAAGCAGAACACCTTGCCCTCGAGGCTGCCGCCCTTGGCGCGGCGGTGCATGTACTTGTTGACGTAGCGGTAGAACTGTTCGTGCGCGCGGTGGTGCGCCTCGCGCTGTTCGTCCCTCTCCTCGATATAGCTCTTGAGTCCCGCGGAATAGGGCTGCCTGATCTGATAATTCTCCAGCCTGCCCGCGCGGATGCGGTACTTGCCGATGAGCCCCTGCAGCCCCGTGCCCTCGCGGCGGCACAGCGCTTCGCACACGCGCATGGTGGCGTATGCGTCGTCCACGGCGCGGTGAGGAACGAAGTCCACCCCCAGCGCCTCCGCCATCGCGCCCAGCCCGAGCTGCTGCCCGAACTTCTTCTCGGTGTTCATCCAGAAGAACTGCGTGTCGTGCCAATCGAAGCGGAAGGAGGGCAATTTATACCGCTTGGTCTCCAAATTGAGATAATTGACGTCGTTGAGCGTCGCGTGCCCCAAAATGATGGCGTCCCTGTCCTCGAGGAGCGCCTTGATGCGCCTGTACTCGGCGGGGAAGGCGGGGTACTTTTTGAAGTCCTCGTACTCGTAGGGAAGCACGATGCCCTCGCCGCCCTTGCGGTCGGTGAGATGGAACTTGCCCTTGGGGTTGAGCAAAATGTCCTCGCGCACGAGGACGTTGAACTCCTCGTCCGTGACGACGTATCCGAAGGCGCATATTTTGGCGACGTTCTTAAAGACGCACGCACATTCGATATCAAAGAATACAAATTTCACTTTTGCGGAACGATCTCGCTCTTCCCGCCCATGTAGGGGCGGAGCACTTCGGGGATGTCCACGCCGCCGTCGGCGCGGAGGTGGTTTTCGAGAAACGCGATGAGCATGCGGGGCGGCGCCACGACGGTGTTGTTGAGCGTGTGCGCAAACGCGTTGCCCTTCTCCGTCTTATAGCGGATGTTCAGCCGCCTTGCCTGCGCGTCGGTGAGATTGGAGCAGGAGCCCACCTCGAAGTACTTCTTCTGGCGGGGCGACCATGCCTCCACGTCGCAGCTGCGGTATTTGAGATCGGCGAGGTCGCCCGAGCAGCACTCGAGCTGGCGGACGGGAATGCCCATGGAGACGAAGAGCTCCACCGTATAGTTCCACATCCTCTCGTACCACATCTCGCTCTCCTCGGGCTTGCAGATGACGATCATCTCCTGCTTCTCGAATTGGTGGATACGGTAGATGCCGCGCTCCTCGATGCCGTGCGCCCCCTTCTCCTTGCGGAAGCAGGGCGAATAGCTCGTGAGCGTCAGAGGCAGCTGTTTTTCGTCGAGGGTCTGCCCCATGAAGCGGCCGATCATGGAGTGCTCGGAGGTACCGATGAGATACAGATCCTCGCCCTCGATCTTGTACATCATGCCGTCCATTTCCTCGAAACTCATGACGCCGGAGACGACGTCCGAGCGGATCATAAAGGGCGGGATGCAGTAGGTAAAGCCCTTATTTATCATGAAGTCGCGGGCATACGTCAAAACGGCGGAATGCAGCCGCGCCACGTCGCCGGTGAGATAGTAAAACCCCTGCCCGCTCGTGCGGCGTGCGCTGTCGATGTCGATGCCCGAAAGTTTTTCGAGGATGTCGAGGTGATAGGGAACTTCGAAATCGGGCACACGGGGTTCCAAAAACCGCTTGCGTTCCACGTTTTCGGAGTCGTCCTTCCCGATGGGCGTATCCGCGGAGATGATGTTGGGAATGCGCATCATCACCGCCTTCAGCTTTTCGGCGACCTCGCCCGCCTCCGCTTCGATGGCGGAGAGCCGCTCGGCATTCGCCGTCACCTGTGCGCGGACGGCGTTCGCCTCCTCCGCCCTCTTCTCTCTCATGAGCGCCCCGATCTGCTTGGACAGCGAATTGCGGGCGGCGCGCAGGGCGTCTCCCTCCGTCTGCAGGGCGCGCCTCTTCTCGTCGAGCGCAAGCGCCTCGTCCACGAGGCCGAGCTTTTGGTTCTGAAATTTTTTTCTGATATTCTCGCGCACGAGCTCGGGCTCGCTGCGCAACAGTGCGATATCGATCATGTTGAAACCTCTCTTCTTCCCCAATTATACACTATTTCGCGCAGAAAGGCAACGCTTTGCCCTTCCGATTGCGCCGCTTTCCATAAAAAATTGTGAAACCGCCGACAGAACTTTTGACATTTTTCTTTTTCCTGTGTATAATAAACTGTAGAAAAAGGTCAGCGTGCGCACGAGTACGCGCGAGGAAACGTGATGTTGCTACGCAAACATCGGAAGGAACCCGGCGAAGCGTCCGGGGAAGAGCAGCAAGGCGCGACGGCCGAATTGCAGGAAGAACTCCGCGAGGAGCCGCATCCGGAAGTCCCCGCCGCCGCACACGAAGAACAGCCGCAGGAGCAGCCTGCCGACTCACCCGCAAAGAAGCGGTTGAGCTTCTCTTCGCGCGTGCTGGATAACGGCGTCGTCAGCGACGAGAAGAAGAAGCACCGCGCGCTCATGAAGAAATTCCGCAAGGCAAAGGACATTCCCTCCGACGCGGAGGAGCGCTTTACGCCCTCCCTCGACGAGGGGCTCTCCGCCGCGCAGGTGGAAACGCGGCTCAACCAATTCCTCTTCAACGACGTCAACAAGCGCTATTCCAAATCCTATCCCGCCATTTTTATCGGCAATCTTTGCACCTTTTTCAACCTCCTCTGCCTCGTGGTCGCGGTGGCGCTCATCTTTGCGCAGGCGAGCTTTTCGCAGTTCCTCTTCGTCGGCATCTTCGGCGTCAATCTGATCATCGGCATCGTGCAGGAGATCTTGGCGAAGAAGCAGATCGACAGGCTCTCCGTGCTCATCTCCTCCACGGCGAAGGTGGTGCGCGGCGGCGTTAAGACGGAGGTCCCCATCCGCGAGATCGTCCTTGACGACGTCATTCTGCTCGAGACGGGGCAGCAGGTCCCCGCCGACTGCAAACTTGCCGACGGAAACGTGGAGGTCAACGAATCGCTGCTCACGGGCGAGAGCGTCCCCGTAAAGAAGAACGAGGGCGACATCCTCTATGCGGGTTCCTTTATTTCAAGCGGCTCGTGCCGCGTCCGCGCCGAGAAGGTCGGCAAGGCCACCTATCTCAACTCGCTCACGTCCAAGGCCAAAAAGTACAAGAAGCCGAAGTCGGAGATCATGAACTCCATCCGCCTCTTCATCCGCGTCATCGGCGTGCTCATCGTCGTCATCGGCGCGCTGATGTTCTGGATCAATTGGGACAAGACGGGCAACAACATCAACCAATCCATCCAGCTGACGGGCGCCGTCATCATCGGCATGATCCCCTCGGGGCTGCTCCTTCTCACCTCGCTCGCGATGGCGATCGGCGTCACGCGGCTGGCGAAGAAGCACACCCTCGTGCAGGATCTCTATTCCCTCGAAATGCTCGCCCGCGTCAACGTGCTGTGCCTCGACAAGACGGGCACCATCACGGACGGGCGCATGACGGTCAACGACTGTCTGCTTCTCAACAACTATACCGACTTTTCGCTCGACGACATCATGTCGAGCATGCTCGCCGCCCTCGACGACAACAATCAGACGTCCATCGCGCTCAAGGATCGCTTCGGGCAGGTGAGCAAGCTGCAGGCGACCGCCACGGTGCCCTTCTCCTCCAAGCGCAAGCTGTCGGCCGTCTCCTTCGGGGAAACGGGCACCTTCTGCATGGGCGCGCCCGAATTTGTGCTCCGCCCCATGCCGCCCAAAATAGACAAGATCGTCAAACAATACGCGCAGGCGGGGCTCCGCGTGCTCATTCTCGCCTATTCGCCCAATCAGATCATCGGCGACAGGCTCCCCTCCCTCTTCCGCCCGGCGGCCGTCATCACGCTTGCAGACAACATCCGCCCCGATGCCGTGGAGACCATCAAGTGGTTCCGCGACAACGACGTCGCCATCAAGATCATCTCGGGCGACAACCCCGTCACCGTCTCCGAAGTCGCAAGGCGGGTGGGCGTTGAGAACGCCTCCAGCTTCATCTCCCTCGACGGGCTCACCGATCTGGAGGTGGAGAGCGTCGCGAACGACTACACCGTGTTCGGCAGGGTGACGCCCGAACAGAAGGCCATCCTCGTGAAGGCCATCAAAAAGCAGGGGCACACCGTCGCCATGACGGGGGACGGCGTCAACGACATCCTCGCGCTCAAAGAGGCGGACTGCGCCATCTCCGTCGCCTCGGGCAGCGAAGCGGCTCGCAACGTCTCCCACCTCGTGTTGATGGACAACAACTTCCTGAACCTCCCCTCCGTCGTGTTCGAAGGCAGGCGCGTCATCAACAACATCAAGTCGTCGGCGTCGCTCTACATCATGAAGACGCTGTTCATCACGCTGCTTTCCATCTTCTGCGTCATCATCCGCTCGCAGTACTTCTTCAAGACCAACAACATGCTCATCTTCGAGATGCTCGTGGCGGCGCTCCCCTCCTTCATCATCACGCTGCAACCCAATAAGGATCGCGTAAAGGGGAAATTTATCCCGTATGTGCTATCGCGAAGTATCCCGGGCGCCATCACCCTGATTTTGTGCGTGCTCGCCGTCTACCTCGGCATCACCTTTATGCCCGAATCCTTCGGGCTGGGCGCGCTCACCACGCAGGAGATGATCGGCGAAAAGCTGACCGATCTCATCAATCCGCTCATGATGCTCGCCGTCACCTTCGGCGGACTCGTCATGCTCTTCCGCATCCTGCAGCCGCTGAACATGCTGCGCATCGTGACCTACGCCGTCTCGCTCGGCATCACCATCGTCATCCTCGCCATCCCCGTGCTCGGCAACCTCGTCTACGACCATTGGGATACGGTGACGCTCAACTTCCAGCAGGTACTGTACATCCTGGTCGTCATCCTGGCGGCGTTCCCCGTCTCCAACGCGCTGATGCGCCTCGGCGACCTGATGAACCCCTTGGAGCCCGAAAAGGGCAAGGAACAGAAGAAGTAAATCCTCCCTCGGCTCCCCCGTCTGGGGGAGCTGTCACGTAGTGACTGAAGGGATTCTCCCCGCCGCTCCCTCGGCTTCCTCGGCTCCCCCGCCTGGGGGAGCTGTCATGTAGTGACTGAAGGGGTTCTTCCCAACTTCCCGCCGCTCCGCCGCAAGGTTCCGTAAATTAAAAAAAGCAGACCACAGGTCTGCTTTTTTGTTGGTTTTACGGGGCGGTCAATGCCACCTGTAACCGCATGCGCTGCACATGTTCTCGTTCCTGTACTTGATCGCCGCGCCGCCGCAGATGGGGCAAATGACGCCCTTCTCTTCGGGCGCCTCGCCCTCCTCGCAGGTGACGGAGATGTTGTTCCGCTGCAAAAAGTTCATCACCGTCTTGGACGGGATGGCGTAGTTCATGCCCTCGGCGTCCGCGCCGTCGTGCGAGCGCCCCTGCAGGGTGATCGTGCCGATCACGCGCCCCCTTCCGTTGAAGATGGGGCCGCCGGAGTTGCCGCCGTTGACGGCACAGTCTGTCATGATAAAGCTCTTGCCGCGGATGTTCCGCGCCTTGTCGCTCACGATGCCGCTCGTGATGCAGGTGCCCTGCCCGAGCGAGTTGCCGATCACGAACACGGGTTCGCCGTTGCGGACGGCGTCGGACTGCTCGAAGGAGAGAACGACGGCGTCGGCGGGCATTTTGAGAAGTTTGATGAGCGCGAGGTCGATGCCGTTCCCGCTGCCTGCCCTGTCGTCCGCAAGGGCGACGACGACGGCGGGGATATCCTGCCCGCAGACGTGAACGATCATCCTCTGGCACGGCCTGCCGTCGGTATCGTCGGCGGCGACGTGCGCGTTGGTGATCGCATACCCCTGCGGCGAGATGATGTAACCCGAGCCCGCCCACGAGCCCTGTTTGCCCGAGCAGGAAATTTCGAGAATGCCGTTGATGTTCTTCTCGAACACATCCGCCCCGCTCTCGCCCTTGACCGTGACGGGCTGTTTGACCGCCGCGGGCGACGCGGAGGTCGCGAAATCGTCCTCGTCGAACGTGGAACCGCAAAACATGCACTTATACTGGTTGTGCCCCACCTTATCGCAGGGGGCGCCGCAATTCAGACATTTTACCGTCGCCATAGATTTTTCCTCCTTTCACGAGCCCCGTCCGTCCATGGCATGGGGTGCGGAACGGCCCGCTTTTCTAACGTTATTATATTCGCAGACCCCCCTTCCTCGACAGGAGAAAGGGGGATTTACGTCACTTTGTGCGGCGAGAGCGCCGCGGGGACTTATTTGCGGGGATTTTTGATGTTGGCTTGCGCAGCCGCAAGGCGTGCCGTGGGAACGCGGAACGGCGAGCAGGAAACATAGTTGAGCCCGATGGCGTGGCAGAACTCGATGGACGAAGGATCGCCGCCGTGTTCGCCGCAGATGCCGCAGTGCAGTTTCTTGTTCGCCTTCTTGCCCATCTTCACCGCCATCTCCATGAGTTTGCCGACGCCTGTCGTATCGAGGCGCGCAAACGGATCGCTCTCATAGATCTTGTTCTCGTAGTAGGCCTTCAGGAACTTGCCTGCGTCGTCGCGGGAGAAGCCGAAGGTCATCTGGGTCAGGTCGTTGGTGCCGAAGCAGAAGAAGTCTGCCTCTTTCGCGATCTGGTCGGCGGTGAGCGCCGCGCGCGGGATCTCGATCATGGTACCCACTTCGTACTTGATCTTCTTGTGCTTGGACTTGATGACCTCTTCCGCCGTCTTTACGACGATGTCCTTGACGAACTTGAACTCCTTGACTTCGCCGGTGAGCGGGATCATGATCTCGGGCACGACCTTCCAATCCTTGTGCCGCTTCGCAACGGCGATGGCGGCCTTCATGACGGCCTTGGTCTGCATGACGGCGATCTCGGGATAGGTGACGCAGAGGCGGCAGCCGCGGTGACCCATCATCGGGTTGAACTCGTGCAGGTCGGAGATGATCTGCTTGATCTGCGCGACCGTCTTCTTTTGCGCCTTTGCGAGCGCCGCGATGTCCTCCTCCTCGGTGGGAACGAACTCGTGGAGCGGAGGATCGAGGAAACGGATGGTGACGGGCTGGCCGCCGAGCGCCTCGAAGAGCCCCTCGAAGTCCTGCTGCTGCATGG
>CANRFD010000020.1 GCA_947629845.1 uncultured Clostridia bacterium | reverse complement strand
CCCCACCCCCCTACCCCCCTCCCGAGGAGGGGGCAAGGACGAGGCGGGGCGGGGGACAGGGGAAGATCTCCTCCGTTCCTGCGGAACGTCGAGATGAGGAGACGGTGGGCGCGGGTTAACAGGATATTCAAACACGACGTACAATTACGTCATCCTGAGCTCCGTCGAAGGATGACCGCATTATAATAAGGACATGTTTCGACACACAGCCGACCGCGGGTGCGGTCGACTATGGCTCAACATGACGTAATTTGTATGGCTCAATCCCCATCACCGCCTACGGCGGAGCTTCCCCTTTGCAAAAGGGGAAGCCTTATGCTCGCACTTTGCAAAAGGGGAAGCCTTGCGGGCGGTTCGCAAGACATGGGTGGAGCCCCACCCCCTGATTGCGGCGGCAGGTACCGCCGCAATCTCCGTCGGCGAGGCCACGCCTCCTGTCGCGGCGCGCTCACAGCCCACAGGGCTGTTGAGCATGGTGCGCCGCTCCCCCCTCCCGAGGAGGGGGCGGCAAGAACGGTGGCTCGGGGTGACGCAGTGGATAAGAGCGGGGCGGAGAAAAAAAGCGGGAAAAAGGGGGAAAAGTAGCTGATTTGCGGGGGTTTGGGCGGGTTGACCCCCGAGAAGTCATTGACGGGCGCGCGCGGATATGATATAATAACCGTACGATAACCGCAAAAATTGCCGTCCGCATCCGAAGCTCTCCGTAACAAAAAAGCAAAACGGGGAGAGGAGTCGGGGGCAAGTTCCGCAAAAGAGAGTAGGAAAACAGGCAGGAGAAAGCTCCGCAAAAAAAGAGTAGAAAAACAGGCAGGAGAAAGTTCCGCAAAAAAAGAGTAGAAAAACAGGCAGGAGAAAGTTCCGCTAAAAAGAGAGTAGGAAAACGGGCGGGGGCAAGTTCCGCAAAAGAGAGTAGGGAAACAGGCAGGGGAAAGTTCCGCTAAAAAGAGTAGGAAAGAGCGGGAGCAAATTCCGCAAAAACAGGATAAAGTAATTGGGCGGGGAAAAATTCCGCAAAAGCAAAAAAAGCAATGTAATCAAGCGGGAGCAAGTTCCGCTAAAGACAGGATAGGGAAATCGGGCGGGCGGCAAATCCCGCAGGAAGAGAGGAATATGAAAGCAAAAAGAATTTTGGCAGGCTTGTTGATATGCGTTCTGACGGCGCTCGCCGTTCCGTTCGCCAATGTGGCGACGGCGTCCGCGAGCGGCTCCGAGACCATCCGTGTGGGCTTTTTCTCCTTCCCGGGGTATCACAACATGGACGGAGATGGCAGGCGCAGCGGCTACGGCTATGAGTTTTTACAGCGCCTCGCGAGCCGCGCCGACTGGGCGTACGAGTACGTCGGCTACGACAGGTCGTACAGCGACTGTCTCGATATGTTGC
Organism: uncultured Clostridia bacterium; assembly: GCA_947629845.1. Taxonomy (GTDB): domain Bacteria; phylum Bacillota; class Clostridia; order Christensenellales; family Borkfalkiaceae; genus Gallimonas. Next base: position 16,889 of record CANRFD010000020.1, on the reverse strand, counting down.
AGCGGGGGGAGGTGGACGTCGTCACCTCGGTCTCCAAGACGCCCGAGCGCGAGGAGCTCTTCCTGTTCTCCCAAAAGGACATCGGCACCAATTCCACCATTTTCACGGTGAAGGCGGGCAATACGGACGTCGTAAAGGGGGACTATTCCACCTACAACGGGCTGAAGATCGGCATGCTCGAGGGGAACTCCAAAAACGACACGTTTGCCGAATTCGCGCAGGGGAAATTCCAATACCGTCCCCAATATTTCGAGACGGAGGACGAACTTTCCAAGGCGCTGGCGGACGGGACGGTGGAGGCCATCGTCTCGGGGAGCCTGCGCGCCATGCAGAACGAATGGCTGATGGAGTCGCTCTCGCCCAACCCCTTCTATATCTGCGTCAACAAGGACAACGCGGCGCTGATGGAGAAGATCGACGAAGCCATCGCCGACCTCGACCTCTCGGAGTCCGACTGGCGCAACGTGCTGCACGATAAGTACTATTCCGTGGACGCGGCGGGCAACCTCGTCATCAGCCCCGAGGAGCGTGCCTATCTCGACGGGCTCAAGGCGCAGCAGACCACGCTGAAGGTGCTCATGAACCCCGACCGCAAGCCATTTTCCTACTTCGAGGACGGGAAGGCGTGCGGCATTTTCCCTGCCCTCTTCGAGCGCATGACGGAGAGCGTCTCCTTCTCCTATGAATATATCCCCGTGAACACCCGCGCCGAGTACTACGAACAGCGGCAGGCGGGCAATGCCGACATCGTCATCGACTTCGGCGACGACCTCTACCTCGCCGAGGAGAGCGGCTACAAGATCACCGACATCTACTACACGACGACGCACACCATGATCAAGCGGCGGGGATTGGAGGGGAACCCCAAAAAATTCGCGACGCAGAAGTATGCCGACAATCCCTACTCCGATTACCTTGAAAAGTACGTGGGGGCGGACGCCATCATCACCCAGTGCAATTCCCTCGACGAGAGCGTCGAGGCGGTGCGCAGCGGGGCGTGCGACGCCACCGTCGCCCTCTCCTACGTCGCCGAACTCTACATGTGGGCGGACGAGCGCAACGAGCTCATCTCCGAACTCATCGGCGAGGCGACGTCAAGCTACGCGCTTGGCGTCAACGCCGAAAAGTGCAGCCATCTCCTGCTTTCGGTGCTGAACAAGTGCGTAAAGGGGTTCGACCGCGGCGCGGCCTCCGCCATCGTGAGCGAACAGGTCTCCAAATTCCGCCCCTCGGCCAACGTGGGGCTCATCGCCTTTTTGCGGCGCAACCCCGGCTACATCGCGCTCATCGTCGCGGCGGTGCTGCTCATCCTGTTCATCGCCGCCATGCTCATCGTGCGGACGGTGAACCAGCACAGATTGCAGCACAAGGTGGACGTCGCCACGAGCAAACTGAAGGCGCAGACGGAGGAGCTCTCCGTTGCCCTGCACGCCGCCGACGCCGCCAGCCGCTCCAAGACGACCTTTTTGAACAATATGTCGCACGATATCCGCACCCCCATGAACGCCATCATCGGGTTTACGGCGCTCGCCACGACGCACATCGACAACCGCGAACGCGCCCTCGACTACCTCGCCAAGATCTCGCAGGCGTCCAACCACCTGCTCTCGCTCATCAACGACGTGCTCGACATGAGCAGGATCGAGTCGGGCAAGGTGCACGTGGAGGAGCGGCCGGAGAACCTCGCCGACATCCTGCAGGGGCTGCGCAACATCATTCAGTCGGATATCCACGCAAAGCACCTCGAACTCTTCATCGACACCATCGACGTGACGCACGAGGAGGTGTACTGCGATAAACTGCGGCTCAACCAAATTCTGCTCAATCTCACCTCCAACGCCATGAAGTTCACAAAGAGCGGCGGGTCGGTGTTCATCAAAGTCGCGCAGAAGGCGTCGGAAAAAGAGGGATACGGGGTCTACGAATTTATCGTGAGCGACACCGGCATCGGCATGAGCCCCGAGTTTATCGACACCGTGTTCGAACCCTTCACGCGCGAGCACAATTCCACCGTCAGCGGCATACAGGGCACGGGGCTGGGCATGGCCATCACCAAGAACATCGTGGATATCATGGGCGGCACCATCTCCGTCAAGAGCGAACAGGGCAAGGGCTCGGAATTTACCGTGACGCTCGAGCTCAAGTTCGCCGACAGCGAACCCGACCAGATCGTGCTCTCCGAGCTCAAGGGCATCTACGCCCTCGTCGTGGACGACGACCTCGTCTCCTGCCAGAGCGTCTCCAAGATGCTCCGCCAGATCGGCATGCACGCGGAGTGGACGGTCACGGGCAAGGAGGCCGTCGTCCGCACCATGGAGGCCATCGAGCTCGGCCATCCCTTCGGCGTGTACATCATCGACTGGTCGATGCCCGATATGGACGGCATCGCCACGGTCAAACAGATCCGTTCCATCATCGGGGAAAGTTCTCCCATCATTCTGATGTCGGCATACGACTGGACGGACATCGAGCAGGACGCGCGCGAGGCGGGCGTGACGGGCTTTATCAGCAAGCCGCTCTTCGCCTCCGACCTGCACCGCGCCCTCGGGAGGAGTTTGGGCAAATTGGAGGCGGAGGGGGAGCCCGTCCGCAATACCATCAAATTCGGCGGGAAGCGGGTGCTGCTCGTCGAGGACAACGAGCTGAACAGGGAGATCGCCGAGGAGATCCTTGCCGAGTCCGGCTTTGTGGTGGAGTGTGCCGAAAACGGGCAGGTCGCCTGCGACAAGGTGGCACGCTCGGGCGCGGGGTATTACGACCTCGTGCTGATGGACGTGCAGATGCCCGTCATGGACGGCTACGAGGCGACAAAGCGCATCCGCGCGCTCGAGGACAAGGCGATCGCCTCCGTTCCCATCATCGCCATGACGGCAAACGCCTTCGAGGAGGATAAGGTCAACGCCTTCGCCGCGGGCATGAGCGGACACCTCGCAAAGCCCATCGACGTCGAGAAGATGCGCAAGCTGTTCGAGGAAGTGCTGGGCGGCGCGGACGGGCTGAAAAAGCCGCAGTGACGGAAAAAACGCACGGCTGTGACGGCGTAAACGCAGGATTGCGGTGACATGGAATGCGCGGCTGCGGTGACGAAATACGGGGCATGTGCGTGATTTTGAAAAAACAACAGAGGGTGAGAGCTATGCGCTCCCACCCTTTTTTTGATGGAGGGAGTGGTGTGTCATTTCGAGCGGAGCGAAGCGGAGTCGAGAAATCTCAAAATAAGGTAGACATGTTTCGACACGCCTGCCGAAAGGGCGTCGGCAGGCGGCTACTTCGTCGCTTTGCTCCTCGTGCCGCGCTTAGTAGGCGAATAGTGCGCGCGGGGCAACATGACGTGATTATGCGGCAGGGCAGGATTTAAGGCGTTACTCGTTGCTACATAAAAAAATCCCCGCCGACTGAATGGTCGGCGGGGAGGGTAGTTTTAATTTAATACAATTTTGTCATTTTGAACGCTTGTCGTTCTCAAATCTTGTCAATCTCAATTCTTATCGTTCTCAACCTTTGTCATTCTCACTTGTTGTGGTTGGTGAACGGTGCGTTGTACAGTTCCTCCGGGGAGAGGTTGAACTGCGGTTTGCCGTCCCGGTCGTAGGTGATCTTCATCACGTGCGCGTGGCGGTTGTAGTCGAGCAGGGAGTCGCCCGTGATGTCCTTATAGTTGCGGAAGTGCAGGATGCACAGCTGTTCGCCGTTGTCGCCCTCCACAAAGCAGTTGTGCCCGGGGCCGTAGATCTTCAGCGCCTCGTCGGTTTTGAACACGGGCTCCGTGTACTTCGTCCAATTTTCGATCTCCATCGGGTCGTCGCAGGCGTCGAGCTCCAAAAGCCCCATGCAATATTCCCAGCCCGTGGCGGCGGCGGAATAGCTGACGAAGATCTTGCCCGCGTGCTTCAGAACGGCGGGGCCTTCGTTGACGTTTTCGCGCACCTTCTCCCAATCGTACTCGGGTTTGGTGAGCAGCATGCTCTTGGTCGCAAACTCGTACGGCGTCTTTAATTCGGCGATGTAGAGGTTGGAGGAAGAGGGCTTCTGCGCCCAGATGGCGTACCATTTATCGAGCGCGTCGTGGTGGAACACCGTCATATCGAGGGTCATGCCGCTGTTGTTGGAGAAGGTGTCGCCCGTGACCGTCTTGATCTTGCCCATGTATTCCCATTCGTCGTGCATGGGGTCGTCTCCCTTGCAGCGGAGGGCGCAGGCCTTGATATCCCACAGGCTCCCCTGGCTGTATGCGAAGTAGATGACCCATTCGCCCATGACGTAGTGAAGTTCGGGCGCCCAAACGTATTTCGACATGGTCGCGCCGTCCATGTGCCAAACCTCCTTGGGTTCGGCGGCGGCGATGCCGTTCACCGAGTCCGCCGAGGTGAGCTCGATGCGGTCGTATTCGGGATAGGAACCCGTGAAGTAGTACGTGCCGTCGTATTTATAGAGGTAGGGGTCGGCGCGAAGGGTGACGAGCGGGGAGAGATATTCGCCGCTGACGCTCGGATCGCCCGCAAGTTGATGTTCCTCCTCTGCCGCGGCCTGCGCCTCCTCGATGGCCTGCACCGCCGCGTCGCCCCGAACGATCTCCTCCGAGGTCTCCGCCCCGACGGCCGCTTGGGCGCCGGAGAGGTTTTCCGCCGTGTTGCCGGGTTGGGAAGCCGAAACGCCGCACCCCGTAAGCATGCAGCCGCAGATCGCCGAAAGGCAGACCCAGCTCAAGAGTTTTCTCATAAAAATCCTCCTCCCCATACGAGAGTTTTCGAAGAGCAAACCTATGATAGCATGGAGCTTATAAAAAATCAATGGACAATATTTCTTTTTTTTGTAGAATGTTTCAAAAATTATCCCTTTTCTATGGACAAAAATGTCTTTTTTCCCTGCAGTCTTGACATATTGCTTTTTTTGTGGAAATCTTGTGTCATCAGAATATACGGGGAGATAGGTATGGGAAATATCGGACAGCGTATAAAACGGTACGCAGTTTTGATTTTCACGGCGGCGGCCCTCGCGCTTGCGGGCGGCCTTTCTCTGCTTGCGGGGAAGGGCACACCCGTCTCGGCGGCGACGGACGCCGCGCGCAATGCGAACTTGGTCGTCCGCTACGCTTTGGACGAGACCGCGACGGGCAGCGGCGCAACGCTTGCCGCAACCCGGTGGGACGCGGCATCGCAGGCGTTTGTTGCGAATACGGCCTTTAATGCCACAATTAGCAACAATGTCAATGGCAATAACGCCGGCGTTGTTTCCTCGGTCACAGCCGGCAAAAACGGTACGGCGCTTTCCTTCACGGGTAAAGCGCACGCGCGGGCGAACTTTCATTTACCCGAGGGCGCGACGGGCATGACGGTCTCCCTCTGGGTGAAGAACATCACCACCTATTGGGGAAGTCTCGTCGAATTTTGGGACGGCACAAACGGCGCCGAGCACAGCCAAAACGGCGGCAGGTTCGGCAAGGGCACCATGCAGTCCAATGGAGGCAGAGTCAACGAGGGCGACCCGTGGACTGCCAACTGTTCCGCGCACAGCGACGCCACCATGGCGCTTGGCGGCGGCTGGGATTCCTTCATCGTCACCCACAACAATACGAATAACGACAACGGCGGCGCAGCGGTCGACAACATGAAGGCTGATACGTGGTATCAGGTGACCTTTACGTTGGACGCCAACGGAATGAAGGCCTACCGCGACGGCGTTCTCAAGCAGACGTTTGCCAACGACAACGCGAAGGACATCGTGCAATCCATTCTGAAGGCGGCCACAAACCAGACCGCCGGCAAGCTCGGTATCCGTCTGTCGCACGACACAACGGACAACCGCGCGGACGTCATCGACGAGCTCCGCATCTACAACGGCGCGATGACGGAGGAAGAGGTGCTCGGCCTCTACTTCGAATACGACCCCGTGGCAGAACTTCGCTATCTCTTCCCCGAGCGCTATCCCGCGACGGGGTTGAGCTATCCCCAAGAGATGCTGTTTGGCGGCGCGGCGCAGGTGACGGACGCAGGCGGCAAAAAGACGGGTGTGACGTCCAACGGCGTCAAATACAGCTACACGCCGCTCACGGGCACCGCCACGTTCGAGCGCGACGCGCAGGGCATCACCGTCGACCTCGAAAAAGAGGGCTATACCGCACAAAAGACGGTGAAATTCGACCGCACCCTCGGCCTTACCGCGGCCTTCAACTATAAGATAGGGGAGAGCGGAACAGACGTCCCCATCGACCTGAGCGGGGCGAAGGACGGGCACATCGTCGTAAAAGTTCCCGCAGGCACCGACTTTGCGCAGATCAAGGCGGGCACGATCTCCGTGAACAAATTCACGGAGGATGGGGCGGACGCGAACTACGAGACGATGTTCACCTACAACGCCGCCTCGCACACCGCTTCGCTGCGCTGCACCTACGTTCCGCTCCGCGGGCTGGATACCTACTATACCTTCCTCTTCGAGGAAAAGAACACCGCAACGTTTACCTCCATGCGCATCGACGGCGGAAAGGGCGAGCTCGTGTTGACGCCCGCCGATTTCACGCAAAATTCCGTCAACGTCCCCGTCGCCGACGCCTCGAACTTCACGATAAGCGTCGGGCTGACCCTCGCGGACGGGGCGAAGGCGGAGGGCGCAAAGGCGCAGTACACACAGGCAGACCTTACGGGCGGCAAGATCTCCATTGCCGTGACCAACGAGAACGGCGACGTCTCCGTGTATTCCCTCGTGCCCGTCGCGGCCTCCTCCGACGCGAGCCTTACCGCGCTCACGGTGACGGGCTATGAGCTTTCGCCCGCGTTCAACAGCGCGACCAAGGCGTACTCCGTGACCATCGATAAGGGCGAGGGCGCCAAGCTGCTTGCCGCCGTTTCCGCGACCCCTGCGGCGGGCGCCACGGTGCAAAAGATGTACAACGCCACCGAAGGCAAGCTCGTCATTTCCGTCACGGCGGCGGACGGCTCCGTCTCCGAATACGTCATCACCGTCACAGAGAAGGACACCGACGCGACGCTCAAAGAGCTCAAGGCGGGCGATACCGCGGTCGAGGGCTTCGACCCCGCCGTCTACGCCTATACCGTAAAATATAAGGGCGAAATGCCCGCAGTCTCCGCTGTTGCGGCGTCCGGCAAGGCGAACGTCGCCGTCGGCGAGGCCACGGCAGAGGGCAAGGTGACCGTCACCGTCACGGCGGAGAGCGGCGCAACGCTGACGTACACCGTGACGCTCGTAAAGATGAGCTCGGACGCCTCCGTGAAGAAGCTCACGGTGAACGGCACGGAGATCGCGTTGGAGGGCGGCGCAGGCGAGTACCGCGCACCCTACGGCGGAACGGCGGATTTAAGAGTGGAGGCAGAGGTCGCCGAGGGCGCGAGCTATACCTGCGCCGTCGCAGAGGACGGCAGCAAGCTCGAGGTCACCGTCACCGCCGAGGACGGCACGGAGGAAGTGTACACCGTGACGCTCAAGGCGGGCGGGGCGACGTTCGCAGACGGAACTTCCGAGGACAACACGCCCGAGGCGGGCGGATGCAACGCCGCCATCGGAGCCGCAGGCGCGGGGATCGCGATCGCCGTTGTGGCGGGCGCGGCGCTGCTCCTCTCGAAAAAGCGCAAGACGCGCTGACCGAAATAAAAGGTGGGAGAAAACGTGATGCAAAAATCAAGTAAGATCAAATTATGTTTGGTTGCGGCGCTTGCGCTCACCGCCGCGGCGGCCATCGCCGGCTGCGGGGAGGAGGCGCACACGCACACCTATTCGGAGGCATGGGCGTTCGACTCCGCGTCGCACTGGCACGCGGCGACCTGCTCGCACGACGCCAAGATAAACAAGAGCGAACACAGCTTCCGGGATATCGTCATTCCCGCAACGGCCTCCGCCGACGGCTACACCCTGCACGTCTGCGCCTGCGGCTACTCCTATACGTCCGATCCCACGGGGGCGCTCCCCGCGGAGGGCGGCTACCTCTTCAACGAGGAAGGCCACTGGAAACAGGGCGAAGGGGACGCCTCTTCCGCGACGCCGCACGATTACACCGACGAGACCGTCGCGCCCACCTGCACGGCGAAGGGCTACACCAAGCACACCTGCGCCTGCGGCTATTGGTACGCCACCGACCCCGAGGAGACCGTCGGGCACACCTACGACGAGGCGGTATGGGAGAGCGGCGAGGGCGCGCATTGGCACACCTGCACCGTCTGCGGCACGCGGGTCGCCTCCGCGGGGCACGACTTCGTCACCAAGACCGTCGCGCCCACCTGCGAGGAGAACGGCTACACCGAATTTTCGTGCACGGCGTGCGGCTACACCTACCGCGGCGTAGAGACGCCCGCCGCCCATCACTTCGCAGATACGCTCACGAGCGACGAATACGAGCACTGGCGCGCCGCCGACTGCGGCCACACGGCGCGGGCGGACGTTGAGATGCACGTCTTTGCCGAGGGCAGCGACACCTGCACCCTCTGCGGAAAGCAGATCGCGCCCCGCATCTTCTTCGACCTCTCCGCTGACCGCTCCTACTACATCGTGACGGGCATCGGCAGCTTCGAGGGCACCGAGATAGTCATTCCCGACGACATCAACGGGCGCCCCGTCGGCGAGATCGCCGCACGCGCCTTCCGCGGTACGAACATCACCGCCGTCACCTTCGGCGCCAACGTGACGAAGATCGGCGCCGAGGCCTTCCGCGGCACGGCCATCAGCGAAGTAGAACTTCCCGCAAAGCTGGAGAGCATCGGCGCGAAGGCGTTTGCCGAGACGAATATTGCGGCGGTCACGTTGGGCGCCGCTGTAAGCAGCCTCGGGCAGGGCGCGTTCCAGGATTGCGAACAAATTCAGACGGTCACGATGAACAGCGCCGTCCTCGCCGCCCTGCCGCCCTACGTCTTCGGCGGCTGCGCCAAGCTCCAAACGGTGAACGGCACGACCAAGATAAAGTCGGTCGGCGCGAATGCGTTCAACGGCTGCGCACTGCTTCAGAGCATCGACTTGAGCGAATGCACCAAGGCGGAATTTTCCGCATTCGGCGGCTGCGCCGCGCTTCAAAATGTCACCTCGCTCGCCGCGCTGGCGGCGGCGGAGGAATACGCCTTTGCGGGCAGCGGGCTCGCCGCGGCCGAGCTTCCCAAGCTCACCGCCATTCCCGATAACATGTTCGAAGGCTGCACGGCGCTCGCGTCCGCAGCGCTCTCCGCGGAGAGCATCGGCGTGAACGCGTTCAAAGGCTGCACCGCGCTTGCGGCCGTCACCCTGCAAAACACCGCCACCGTCGGCGAGGGGGCGTTCAACGGCTGCACCCTGCTCGCCGCGCTCACCTTGCCCGATACGCTCATCCGCGTCGGGGCGGACGCCTTCACGGGCACCGCGCTCATCAAGGCGGAGGGCGGCGTGAACTACGTCGGCAGCGTCGCCGTCGGGCTTGCAAGCGGCACGGCCGTCACGCTGAAGGCGGGCACCGTCGGCATTGCGGACGAGGCGTTCAAGGGCACGGCGATCACGGCGGCGACGGCCGCGGACGACGGTCTGCGCTTCATCGGCGTCAACGCCTTCCGCAAGTGCACGGCGCTCACGGCGTTCGAGTTCAAGTCCAACCTGAAGTACATCGGCGCGAACAGCTTCCGCGAGAGCGGCATCGTCGAAGTCACCGTTCCCAAAACAGTCCTGAGCGTGGGCGAGAACGCCTTCTACGACTGCATGAGCCTTACCACGGTCTCGGTCAGCGCCCAAGAGATCGGCAAGTTCGCCTTCTCCTACACGGGCGTGGGCAGAACGCTCGATTCTCCCGTCAAAGTGCGTCCCTCGGGCGCAAAACTTGCGACGCTCACGATCGGCAGCGGCGTGAAGAGCATCGGCAGCAACGCCTTCCAATACGCTCCGATCGCGTCGGTCAACCTGCCCTCCACGCTCAAAACGGTGGGGCAGTACGCCTTTGCGCAGACCGACCTTGCAAAACTCACCGTTCCCGATTCGGTCACGCGCATCGGCGCATACGCCTTCTACGGATGCTCGGCGCTCACCTCCGTGACCTTCTCCCAGCCCCGCGGTTGGAAGGTGGGCGGCAGAACGATGAGCAGCCTTTCGAATGCGACCACCAACGCAGAAAACTTAACGACGACGTACGTCGGCTATGAATGGATCAGGGGGTAACGGCAATATGAAACGTAAAACGGGAATTTTGGCGCTCACTGCGCTTGCCGTTTCGGCATTGACCTGCGGCATCTTCTTCGGTTGCGGCAGCGACCTGCCCGACCCGCCCGAGGTCAAGGACGTGGCGATCGCCGCGGCGGACAGCTCCCTCTATGGGAAGGCGGGCGCGATGCACCGCGTCACCTACACCGTCCCCGACGGCTGCACCGTCTCCACCTCCGTGCAGCTTGGCGGCGAGGCCGCCACCGCGGAGAACTACACCTTCCGCAACGACGGCTACTACTTCTACACGGCGGGCGAATACACCGTCACCGTGTTCGCCGCAAAGGACGGTATGCTCGGGCAGGCCTCGGCGACCGTCTCCATCTCGGCCGCAGGGGCGTTCGTCGACGACGTGCGCATCGAGGCGGCGGCGGGCGAAACGCTGGGCAGAACGGGCTCCGTGCACGTCGTAAAGTATGCGGCCGCGGCGGGCAGCGCCGTCGAAGTCTCCTTCCAAAAGAACGGCGCGGAGACGGCGGACGCCGTGTATAACAGCGCGGATAGCACCGTCGTGTTCAATTCGGCGGGCAAGTACACCGTCACCGTCACCGCTACCCTCGGCGAGACGGAGGCGGAGGGCACGGCAGAGATCGAGATCGCCGCGCCCGCTTCTCCCACCGTCACGGTGGACGCAAGCAGCAAGAACGTGCGGGAGAACGAGCAGGTCGCGCTCACGGCCTCCGCCGTCTGCCCCGAGGGCGACGTCGTGCTCTCCGAGCGGTTCGAGGCCTCCTACCGCAGGAACGGCTCCTCCGACTATGCCGCCGCAGACGCCGCAACGTTCACGCTCAACGGCTCCGCGTTCACGCCCCTCGTCTCGGGCGAATGGCAGATCGCGTACAAGGTGCGCACGGTCGGCGGCGCGACGGGCGAAGCCACCGTTGCGATCAACTGCCGCCCCGCTACGGTCACGCTGGAGACTCTGACGGCCGAACGGCACCGCATCCAGACCAATCAGCCGACCGAGATCGGCTATCTTGCGAAGGGCGCCGTCGAGCGGTACGACGTCTCCTTCGATACCCACGGCAACGGCAACGTGACCGCCGAGCAGGGGGAGGGGACATCCGTCCGCATCACCGCCGCCGAGGCAGACTTCTTCACCGTCACCGTCGTGTATACCCACAAGACCAACCGCTCCACCAAAGTGACCGTCGATATCGACGTCTACTCCGTGGAAAATCTCACCTATGCGCCCGTCTGGGGCGAAGATCCCTTCGGCGGCATGCCCGACGACGTCCTCTCGAGCATGGGGCACATGCTCTATTTCGACGCGCAGTTCTGCAGCTACACCGTAAAGGCGGGCACGCAGCCGCTGCCGCGCTACGCCTTCTACGAGGTGACGGAAAACAACGTTACCTCCTCCAACCGAGACAAGAAGGACGTTTCGGTGCTGTACGGCGCGGATGAGAACACCGACTATCCCTACGTCATCGTCGCCAACTACGAATTGAACGACGCAGGCGGCAGCTTCACCGTCAAGATGACGCTCACCGACCCCGTCACGGGCTATTCCGCCGTCGCGTACAAGACGTTCAACGTGCTCGCCACGACCAACGTCAACGCCACCGCGGCAAAGCGCATTCAGGACTTCGTCACCGGGCATTCCGAGTTCTTCGACATGGGCGATATGGACTACAATCAGCTCTGCTCCGATTGCCGCCAGAACATGGTGCTCACCAAGACGGGCGTCATCATGCAGCGCTCCAACCCCGACTGGGCGTTGCGGGACGGCGGAAAGGATGACGCCGACTTCGCCGCTATCGCCTTTGCCGCCCCCACGCAGAATTGCCGCCTCGAGTTTGCCTTCCGCCTGTTGGGAGCCAACCCCGCGACGGGCGCCGTCCAGCTGGGCGTCGGCCTGTGCACGGGCAGCGGGGACGATACTTGGGCGGGCTTCTTCAACCTCCGCAGCGAGAACGGCAAGCTTGCCTTCACCAACGACCTCGATACCAAGGCGCAGAAGGAGTACCTCTCCGGCTTCGAAATGCCCGCCGCAGAGCGCGGCGCGACCCTCTTCGTGCGGATCGACCGCATGGCGAGCGGCAGTTCCGCCGAGTACATCGTCAGCGTCAAGACGGAGGAAAATGCCGCGTACGAGCAGCTTGCTCGCTGGGTCTACAACGCCTCCACGGCCGCCAAGAACCCCGGCGCGCCCGTCGCCGCATTCCGTCTCACCCACCGCAACGCGGGCGGCTGCTACGCGATAGAAAACGTGACGGCGTCCGACTACGGCGAATAAATTCCGATCAAATCTCACGGCGGCACGCACCTGCACGCCGCCGCAATTTTTCAAAAAAACGCAAAACGCGCTTGATTTTTCCCAAGCGGACGTATAAAATAGAAGAGATCTTTCAGGGAGAAACGATATGATAGAACAATTCGAAGTCACCGTTCCCGCGCCGAGCGGGGAGCAGAAGAGGACGGCGTCCGTCTATCTTCCGGAAAAATACAGCGGCCGCATGCCCGTCTTGTACCTCTTCGACGGACAGACGGCGTTCTTCGACGAGCGTGCGACCTATGGAGACAGCCTCCGCATGGGCGATGCGCTCGACGGCTTCGGCGCAAAGCTCATCGTCGCCGCCGTGGACTGCGACCCCCGCGACAGGCTCACGGAGTACTCGCCCTTCGCGTTCAGCTCGCCGTTCGGCTCCTCGGAGGGGAGGGGGGACGTCTACCTCGATTGGCTCGTGAACGCCTTCAAACCAGCGATTGACGCCCGCTACCCCACAAAGCCGACGCGGAACTCGACCTTCCTTGCGGGAGCCTCCATGGGCGGATTGATGACGCTGTACGCGCTCTGCCGCTATCCGCACGTCTTTGCGGGCGGAGCAGCCCTCTCGCCCAGCCTGTGGGTGGATCCCGCGGCGTGCGCCAAGATGATAAAGGAGGCCGACTGGTCAAAGGCTCGCCCGACCGTCTACATCGATTACGGCAGCGCCGAACTTAAGAGCCACGGGGCGCGGCAGAGGGAAGCGCTCACGGCCTGCCTCGACGCCCTGCTCTCCCGCGGCGCGGAGACGACGTTCCGCCTGATCCGCGGCGGCACCCACAGCGAAACTTCGTGGCGCCGCCAGATCCCCGCCTTCCTCCGCACCCTCTCCCTCGTTTAACTCCCGCCCGAAAGGCTTCCCCTTTTGCAAAGGGGAAGCTCCGCCGTAGGCGGTGATGGGGATTGAGCCATAATCACGTCATGTTGAGCCGCCGCTGCCCTTGCGGCGAGTCGAAACATGTCCTTATTATAATGCGTGCCCCTCCTCATTCCGAGGCTCCGCAGGAGCCGAGTGAATCTTCCCTTACCCACCGCCCCGCGCGCCCTGTTCTTGCCCCCTCCGTGGGAGGGGGTGTCCCGTAGGGACGGGGGTGGGGCTCCGTCCGTTTTCCCACCCCATTCCATCAAAAAAAGGCCTGCAAGAGGCCTTTTTCGTTTACTGTTCCGCTCACCTTCTGCCGCCGGGGAAGCCGGGGCGCATGGGGGAGCCGCCACCGCCCGGCATTCCGCCCGGGTCGTTCATTCCGCCCGCCCCACCGACCGTGGTGATGCGCGCCGTCACGGTGAACGTGCACAGCGCCGTGTCGCCGCCGTAGATCGCGTACGAGCCGTTGGTTTTCAGCTCGGGGCAGGAGACGATCACCGAGCGGCAGGTCTTTGCGGGGGCGTAGGTGAAGAGGGCGCTGCCGTTTTCGCCGGTAAGCGTCAGGTTGGTGCCGGCAGCGATCGCGGCGTTGGTCGCGAAGGAGACGACGTTCTGCGCCGAATTTTGCGCCGGCGTCTCCACCATGCCGATGGGGCCGACCGCAAAGAGGTAGCCGCCGTTCACGAGGATGCCGCCGTCGGAGTCGAGCGCCGCGTTCCCGCCGTTCGTCGGCCCGGAGACGAACACCGTTCCCCCCGAAATGAGCATGGTGCCGTTGGAGTCGATGCCGTCGCCCTCGGCGTTCACCTCGATGTTCCCGCCCGAAATTATGATGTGGCAGTTGGCGTTGGCCTGCCCGGGGAAGGACGCCGTGCCGTCGGCCGCGTTGATGCCGTCGTCGGCGGAGGCAACATAGATGTCCCCGCCCGAAATTTCCACCTTCGCCGCCTCCAGCCCTTCATAGCAGCGGGAAACCGCCACCGAGCCGCCCGCAAACGTCAAAAGCGCCTCGGCGTGCAGGGCGTCGTCGCCCGCCGCGATCTCGAGCTGCCCGCCCGAGACGACGAGCTCCCCGTCCGAGTGAATGGCGTCGTCGTTGGAGTTGATGTTCACTGCGCCGCCCTCGATGGCGATGAGATAGCCGTCGGAGACGATCTCGGCGTCGTCTGCGCCCCAATCGATGGCGCCCGCCTTGATCCCCTTGCCGTCGCCGCTGTCCGAAGAGGCCTCGGTGATGGTCTGCGGCGCGCCGCCGTTGGTCGTAATGTCTACCGCGCTTTCCCCGCGGATCAGAACAAAGGTATCCGCCTGTATTCCGTCATTTTGGCAAAACGCTGTGAGTTTTGCGCCGTTTATCACGACCCAGCCGCCCGCCTCGTACGAAAATTCGGGGGTTGTTGTCGCGCTATCGTAGTCGATCTCGGCGTGCAGGCCGTCCTTCGCCGCGTTCACGGTGAGCGTTGCGTCCCGCACGGCAATGCTGTTTGCGGAGATGCCGTTCTTCGTGGCCGTCACAGCAAGCGAGCCCGTGCCGTTCACGGTGAGCCTGCCCGCGCAGTCGACGGTGTTGGAGCCCTCCGCGTTGGTGTTCCCCACAGTGTTTTCGCCCACGAGCGTAAGGGTGAGATCGCCCGCGCTCTCAATGACCTTTTTCGCGTTGGAAATGGCAGCGTTTTGCAAAAACAGCCGCACGCCGCTCTCCGCCGCGACCTCGATCTTGCCTTCCACCGTGCCCGAGACGACGTAGTCGCCCGCCTCGGCAATGACCGTAGCCGACGTGACGGGAATGGCCGCTGCGGGGATCTCCGCCGCAGAAGCGATCTCGCCCGCCGCTTTCTCCGCCTCCGCCGCGCCCTCGGAGACCGTCGCGGAGGGGATTTCTTGCACCACACCGCCTCCGCCGAGGCTGTCCCCGGGGTTGGTAAATGCGCCGCCGGAAGGGGAGGGTTCGCCGCACGCCGCAAGCAGGAAACACGCCGCAACTGCCGCGGCGATGGGAGCCGAAAACTTTTTCATCGTACCACCTTTATATATCATATTGGTTTCATTATAGGGGAAACCCGCAAAATTGCAAGAAAAGAAGGGCGTTTGCGGGGAAATTTTCAAAAAATTATCACAAAAAACGGCGCCCGACAATGGGGCGCATGTTGCGGCGGAAGGGAAGGCGGGTCAGAACCCGTACGCGACGTCGCATTTTCCGTCATAAAAGGCGGAGAGCATGATGTCGCCTAACTCGTCGGTGCGGTAAATTTCGCTGCCGCATGCCGCAAGCCGCGAAAGCGCGCCGCCCGCGGGGTGCCCGTAGGCGTTGCCGCGCCCGCAGGAGATGACGGAGATCTCGGGCTTTATGAGCTCTAACCACTCCTTCGAGGAGGAGGTGTCGGAGCCGTGGTGGGCAACTTTCAGCACGTCCACGTCGTCGAGGCGCACCTGAAATCCGTTGAAATCGAACAGCGTTTGGTCGATTTCGTATTCATTGCGCAGCCGCCGTTCGCGCGCGGCGGTGATGTCGGCGGCGAACAGGGCGGAAAATTCGCCGTATCGCAGGTAGAGCACGGAGGAGGCGTCGTTGTCGTTCTCTTCATTTTGCGAATATGGGGTGAGAAAAACGGCGTATGCGTCGCCCTCTTCGATGACGGTGTAGCGCTTTGCGGTCTGCACCTCTGCGCCGCTGCGCTCCGCCGAAGCGACCAGCCGCTTATAACAGCTGCCCCCGGAGGGAACGCCGGGCAGGTAGACGGCGTCTGCGCCGAACACGTTTATGAGCTCCGCTACGCCGCCGCTGTGGTCGGAGTCGGTGTGGGTGACGACGTAAGTCAGCTTCTCCGCGCCCAGCCCCTTGAAGAAGGAGCACAGCTTGTTGTCGTTCTCCCACGAGCCGTCCCCGGCGTCGATGACGAGCGCGGCGCCGCTCGGGAACTGCACGACGGTGCAGTCGCCCTGCCCCACGTCGAGGAAGTAGACGCGCAGTTCGCCCTCGGCGCAGGCGGGCAGCGCATAGGCGGCGCGCATGGTGCGGAAGGGCACGAACACGTTGACGAGCGTGACGGCGAGCAGAAAGAGGAGGGCGGCAACAACGGCCGCCGCCTTTCCTATGCTCTGTCTGCTCAACTTTTTCATGGCTGTCTCCGTAAAAAACGCCCCGCGAACACTCGCGGGGCGCTGCAAGTTTGCTTATTTCGCGATTTTCTGAAGGATGAAGTCGGGCGCCTGCTCGTAGCGGACAAATTCCTCCGTGAACTTGCCCCTGCCCTGCGTGATGGAGCGGAGCGTGGTCGCATAGGTGAGAATTTCGCCCTGCGGCGCCTCCGCGGAGATGACCTGAATGCCGTCCCGCGCCTCCATGCCGATGATGCGGCCGCGGCGGGTGTTCAAGTCGCCCATGATGTCGCCGACGTACTGCTCGGGCACCATGATCTTCATGGCGCAGATGGGCTCGAGAATGACGGGATGCGCGCGGCGTACGCCGTCGTCGTAGGAGAGCTTTGCCGCCGAGACGAAGGCAACTTCCTTACTGTCGACGGGGTGGGATTTTCCGTCGAACAGCGTGCACTTCAAGTTGACCATGGGGTAGCCCGCGAGCACGCCCTTCTGGAT
>CANRFD010000019.1 GCA_947629845.1 uncultured Clostridia bacterium | reverse complement strand
CTTATTTCCTCCTTTGTTTTTTATTTTTTCGGCTTAGCCGATAAAGCTGAATTTACGCTTGCTCTTTCGTCCAAAGAACGATTGTCGTGCCGTCCCCGTCGTAATGCCACCAATTTTCACTCTCCTGCCACTGCTCCGCGGTGGGCGTTTGTGCGGAAAAGTAATGCAGGGTCTCCTTTGTCAGGGCATTATTTCCGTCACCACGTGAAATTCCGCCCCAATCTGTAGGCGTCCCCTTGTAATAAACTTTTTTCAGCCTGGTGCACTGATAAAACGCATAACCCCCGATTTCGGTCACGCTGGCGGAAATCGTCACGCTTGTTAAGTGGCTTTCATAGAACGCATTGGCGGGGATTGTCTTTACCTTGTCCCCAAAGGTTGCTGTTTGCAATTTGTTACATTCCATGAAGGGATTTCTACTAGAACTAGGTCCCCCGGCCGACGTGCAATTTTCTGCATTCCAAACTACGCTTTCAAGCCCGCTGCACTTATAGAACGCCCACTCCCCGATCTCGGTCACACCTTCCCCTATCGTCACGCTTTGAAGACGGGTGCAATTCTTGAACGCTTCCTGCCCGATCGTAGTCACTTTGTTGGGAATCGTCACGCTCTTCAGCCCGCTGCAATACGCGAAAGCATAACTCCCGATTGAAGTCACGCTGTCAGAGATCTCAAGGCTTGTCAATCCTGTGCAATCTTCGAACGCACACTTCCCGATTGAAGTCACGCCGCTTCCGCCCGTTACTTTTTTCAGCCCCGCCCACCCATTGCACAAATATGCAGGGATCTCCTTGGCGTCGGCGGGGATTTGCAGCTCGGTCAATTCGCTATTGTTCAAATACAGGCGGTACTGACCAAAGCCACCTTCGCGTTCGATGTTGTACCAAGCCGTAAAGTCGGTAATATGTACTTCTTCTATCCCGCTCCGGAGGAACGCTCCAAGCCCGATCGAGGTCACGGTCGCGGGAATTGAAACAACTTTTATTGATTCTATATGATCCAGTGCATACTCCGGGATCTCTGTACTTCCCTCGAACGAAATACTTCTCAAAGAGGTCGGAATGTAATAGAATACTGTATTATTTTTCTGCGGGACTCTTGTCGAACCGTCATAGGATTTTTCCCCAAAGAAGTAACCAAGCGGGTGAGAAGAATTATACCCAATGGTCATAGAGGTCAGGTTGGAGCAGCCCGAAAAAGCGCCGCCGGGGATCTCGACTCTCTTCGGGATCGTGATCTCCCGTAGCACGGTATCATTCTTGAAAGCATTCACACTAATATAATCGATATACTTATACGAACCGGTGTATTCCTCGTATAAGCCATCCAAAGAGATGACCTCTTTCTGCCGCTTTACTCCCGTGATAGTTGTGGTGGGGCTAAAAGACAATGTAAAATCGCAATCCCAGATGGCATAGAGCGTTATGTCCTCGGCGCGGTCGAATTTGAATTCGGCGCCGAACTCAAATTTTTCCCCGAGGCCGCCCCGCTGGGTATTGAAAGAGAGAAGTGTGTAGTTGTGGCGCGTGAAGGACTCGCCGGAATCGATGGTTATCACCGAATCCATATCATACTCGATTTCTCCCAAACTCGACGTGCCGCCGTTGGCGTCGTAGATCAATTTATACTTGTTTGCCGTCAGGTTCGCCTGAACAATAACGGGCGCAAGAATGGTTTCCCCGAAGGCAAGATCGGGCTCCCAATAGTTGAATGTATACCCTTTCACCTCGCAGGCGATGTCATATTCCTCCTCCGTAAGCGTCGCACCCGTCATCACTTGCTTTGTTTCAAACACGGTATCGTTGGTCATATAGGTGACGTCCACCATATATTTGCGGTGCACGGTGAAATTGTAGGTGTTCACGTTTTCCCCGTCCTTGGAAGCAACGACGATGCGGAACTCATTGTTCCCGCCCACCAAGGACGAAGCCGTCTTGGTGTAGATCTCGCTCTCGCTGCCCTTTCTGTAGAGGTGCCATGTGCTGTCCTCGCTGCACACCACCTTGCCCCCCGTAAGGTTGACTTCCTCCGTTTCGGGCTCGACATAAAGGAACACCTCCGTCCCCTCGATGCTCGCGCCCTCGACGCTCAAAAGGATGGCGGAACTCTGCTCCCATGCCGCATAGAGCGTCACGTCGCCCGTCACGGCGTCGCTGCCGAACTGCCAAAAATCGGTGCCGTCCTTCGTCTTTGTCCAGCCCGCAAAGTCGTAGTTGTTGCGCGTGGGAGACTGCGGCGAGTTGAGCTTGGCGTTTTCCTTCGCCGTCTGCGTGAGCGTCGTCCCCTCCGCAAACGTTCCGCCGTTCGCGTCGAACGTCACCGTGTATTCCTCGGTCTGCTCGGTGCCTCCCGGCTGGGTTTCGCCGCCCGGCTCGGTTCCGCCGCCCGGCTGGGTTCCCCCGCCTTGCTGGGTGCCGCCCTGTTCGGTCTGCGAGCCGCCTGTGCTGCCGCCGTTTCCGCCGCTTTCGCCGCATGCCGCCAACCCAAAGCACAGGCAAAGAGTAGCAACAAGCGCCAAAATTACCGTCAAAATTGTCTTTTTCATGGTTCCCTTCTCCTTTTTGTTTTTTTGCGGGCAAAAAATAAGGACGCTCCAATACGGAACGCCCGCAATGAGTATCCCGCATTGTCTTGCCCTACAATTTCTCCATGCAAACGGAAAATGGGATACACTAATTGCCAGTGTAGCCGTTTGCATGAAGATTATAAAATTGTAGGGCAATGTCAGTATAGCACGCCCGCCGAAAAATTGCAACAAAAAGTAAAAAATTTCCGCGGGCGGCGGCACGCGGGAGCGCGAAGATGAAAATTGCGTGAAAATTTCCGCTTTTTTGGCAGTCATCTTTCAAAACGCAAAATTTCCGTGCTACCATAACAATGAGAAGAGCGTGAAGCGATAAGCGAGCGCGGCGCGTGAAAAAAAGCTCCCTGCCGTGCGGGGCGCGGGCGCCGCGGGCGCGGCGGCCGCGCCCCGCACGGCAGGGAGCTTAAAAGGAAAACATATTATATTATTGAGCAAAAAGTTTGTTTTTTTCTTGGATGATTTTTTCGATTTTTTGAAGATAGGTCGGGATGTCCTTGGGGCTTCCGTACCGTTCGATGCGTTCCTCTTCCATAAATAATTTTTTTGAAACGGCGTTCGCCCCCACGGCGAGGTTGTCCGCGATCTCCTCCATCACGTCCACGTTGTACACGCACGCCTTCTCGGGCTTCGTCCAGCCCACGTTCTCGTGCGCACCCGCCATATATTTTTGGCGGTACAAATAGTACGGTTCGTAGCCCGCGGCCGTCAATTTTTCTCGGGAATATCCGATCATCGCGGAGAGCAAGCCGTCCTGCAATCTCGCCGTCTCCTCCTTGAGTTTCGCCCCCCGCTTCAGGCACAGCGTGTGCACGGTGATGTTTTCGGGCGAAAGCGAAATCGCGGCGTCCACGCTCTTCTCGAACTCCTCGAGGCTCTCATCGGTGAGCCCCGCGATCAGGTCGCAATTTACGTCGAAGGCGAACGGTTTTGCCATGGCAAAGGCACGGTACAAATCGTCCGCGGTGTGCTTTCTGCCGATCGCCGCGAGCGTCTTATCGGAAAAGCTCTGCGCATTGATGCAGATGCGCGTGACGCCATATTTCTTGCAAATCTCCAATTTTTCTTCGGTGAAGGTGTCGGGCCGCCCCGCTTCCACCGTGTACTCGCAGCCGTTCTTGCGAAGGGGCGCAACGGCTTGAAGGACGCGCTCCAATTCCTCCGCCTCCAACGCAAACGGCGTGCCCCCGCCGATGTACACCGAGCGCAGATTTTTGATGAGCGGCGCGGCCGCCGCCAGCTCGCGTTCGAGCGCGGCTAAATATTCGGGCATGTACTTGCGCGTCGCCGCGATGGGCGCGGTGATGAAGGAGCAGTACGCGCACTTGGTCGGGCAGAACGGGAGGGAGATGAAAAGGTCGCAGTTGCCCGCGCGCCGTTCATAGACCCCCTTTTGCCCCTCCAGAACGCGCTTCACGAGCTCGATATTTTTCTCGGAAACGCGCAAATTGCGGAACAGGGGTGCAAAATCGTCGGTTCTCTGCAGCTCCTGATAGGCGAGCCGCGTGGGGCGGATGCCCGTGAGCGACCCCCACGGCAGCTCCTTGCCCAACGCCTCCGAGAGCAGTTTATAGAGCGAAAGTTTGGCAAACCGCTTGATGAGCCGCTTCTGTTCGAGCGGCGAGACGGCGAGGTCGAAATCGCGGTAGCCGTATTCCGTCACGCCGAGGCGGAATTTATTTTCATAGCAAACGCCCACGACTTCGACGTCGTGGGAAATTTGCAAATTTTCCGCGCCCTCGAAGAGGCGCACAACATCCATGAGCTCGGGTTCGAGCCATTTGCAAGTGGAAGTGATCATAGGCGGATATAGGGGTTGCCGCGGCGTTCGGCCTCGAGCGTGGTGTCCTCCCCGTGCCCGGGACGGACGAGAAAGTCCCCTTCGAGCGCATACAGCCTGCGGACGCTCGCCTCGAGCGCTGCGGCGCTCCCCGTGGGCAGATCGACCCTGCCGACGCTGCCCGCAAAGAGGGTGTCGCCCGTGAACAGGGTGCGCTCCGCAAGGTAGGCGGCGCCGCCCGCGGTGTGGCCGGGCGTGGCGATCACGGTGAAGGAAATGCCGCAAAGCGACAGCGTTTGGCCGTTTTCGAAGGTGAAGTCGATGTGCACGGGCGGAAAATCGGGGGCGCTTCCGAACTCCCGCGCGAGGTTGTTCTTCTCGGCGAGCCGCCGTTCGGCGGAGAGGCACCCCACCTTTGCGCCCGCGGCGCGGAGGGCGGCGCACCCGCCAACATGGTCGAAGTGCCCGTGCGTGAGCAGGGCGTACCCGATCTCGAGTCCCAGCGCCCTCGCCCGCTCCAAAACGCGGGGCTGGGCGGGATCGATGGCGACGGCGGTCTTTCCGTCCGCCGTCACGAGATAGCAGTTGGAGGCAAATCCGACGGGATATATCTTATAGACTTCCATACCGAAAAAATGGACAGCGCCCTGCCCTATGCGGCGAAAAACCGACCCCGTTCCCGCAAAAGAGCGATTTCAGTTGCTCATGCGGTGCACGGCGATGATCTTGGGCTGGGCGGCGATCTTGGCGATGAGCCCCTCGATCTGCAAACGGCTCAGCAGCGAGACGACGACTTCGACGACCGCGTCGCCCTGCTTTTCGTACCTGCCGTTGATGGAGGTGATGTTGAGCTTCATTTCGTTGACGGAGGCCGAGATGGCGGTGAGCGCCGCCCCCTGCTCTTCGGCGTGCACGACGATCGCCGCCTTGAAGCGCGCCTCGCCCTCGTGCTCCGTCCATTCGGCGGGCTGCAGGCGGCCCTCCTCGGCGTTTTTCAGGTTGGGGCAGTCCTTCCTGTGGACGACGATGCCCCTGCCGCGCGTGACGAAGCCGACGATGTCGTCGCCGGGGACGGGCGAGCAGCACCCCGCAAAGGAGACGAGCAGCCCCGTCATGCCCTTGATGGTGACGGCGCCCTTGGCGTTCTTCTCCTTGAAGGGCTGCAGCGTGACGACGGCGGGCGATTCCCGCTTGAAAAAGTCGACGAGTTTGAAAAATACCTGGTTGACGGAGATGGCGCCGTAGCCCACGGCGGAGAACATCTCCTCCTGCGTATCGAACGAGAGTTTTTCCGAGATCTTTTTGAAGCTCTCGGGCGTGAGAAGTTCGGAGAGCGTATAGCCCTTTTTCTTTGCCGCTTCCTCGAGGAGGCTCCTGCCGAGGCGGATGTTCTCCTCCTTCATCTCCTTCCGATAGAACGCCTTGATCTTGGCGCGGGCGGAGGGCGACTTCACGAATTTCAGCCAATCGCGCGAGGGGCCCTTGCTCGACGGCGAGGTGATGATCTCGACGACGTCGCCCAGCTCGAGGTTGGAGTTGAGCGGAACGATCTTGCCATTCACCTTCGCCCCCGTGCACTTGTTGCCCACCTCCGAGTGGATGGCGTAGGCGAAGTCGACGGGCGTCGCGCCGGCGGGGAGGGAGATGACCTTGCTCTGCGGCGTGAACACCAACAGCTCGCTGCTGTACAGCTCCTGCTTGACGGAATCCATGAACTCCTTGGAGTCGCGGATGCCGCCCTGCAGCTCCATCATCTCGCGGATCCACGCGATGCGCATGTCAAGCGACGTCTCCTCGTCGCGGTGTTCCTTATATTTCCAGTGCGCCGCGATACCGTATTCCGCCGTGCGGTGCATCTCCTCCGTCCTGATCTGGATCTCGAAGGGCTGCCCGAAGTTGGTGACGACGGTCGTATGGAGGGATTGGTACATGTTGGGTTTGGGCGTTGCGATATAGTCCTTGATGCGCCCGGGCACCGGCTTCCACTCCTTGTGGATCTTGCCGAGCACCTCGTAACATTCGTCCACCGTGCCAACGACGACGCGAACCGCCGTGAGATCGTAGATCTGGTCGAGCGTCTTGTCCTTGTCCTTCATCTTTTTATAGATGGAGTAGAAGTGCTTGGGGCGGCCGAACACTTCGCCCGAAATGTTGCTCTCGGTGAGAATTTCGTTGATCTGGGCGACGACGAAATCGACGAAGCGCGTCCGCTCGTCGAGCTTCTGGTGGATGTTCTCCACGAGAAATTCAAACGCCGCGGGGTCGAGATATTTGAGACAGAGATCCTCGAGCTCGCATTTTATCTGGCTGATGCCGAGCCGCCCCGCGATGGGCGCGTAGATATCGAGCGTCTCGCGCGCCATGCGCTGCTGGCGCTCCGCCGAGAGGTAGTTGAGCGAGCGCATGTTGTGCAGACGGTCGGCGAGTTTGATGATGATGACGCGGATATCGCGCGCCATTGCGAGGAAAATTTTGCGGAAGTTTTCCGCCTCCTCCTCCTCGAGCGACTTGAACACGAAGCGGTCGAGCTTGGTGACGCCCGAGACGAGCGTGAGCACCTCTTCGCCGAATTCGTTGCGGATGTCGTCCTCCGTGGCGGGGGTGTCCTCGATGACGTCGTGCAGGAGCGCGCCCGCGATGGTCTCGGCGTCCAGCCCAAGCTCGACGAGGATCTCCGCGACGGCGCACGGGTGGATGAAGTACGGCTCGCCGGAGGCACGCTTCTGGTTTTTGTGCGCGTTCTCCGCAAAATCGTATGCACGGAGCAGCATATCACGGTCGTCGCCCGTGTAGTGCTCGTAAATTTTCATGAGAATGGCTTCCATTTATCCCTCCTCCGCGAGGCGGACGACGGCGTTGTAGAGCGCGGAATTGGTGAGTTCCGTCTTGATGCCGCGGAAGACCCGCAGCCGCCCGTTTTCGCGTGCGACGAGCCCCAATTCCTCGAATACGGCGAGCGCAAACATGAATTGCCGCGTGGAGAAGCGGAGCGCGCTTCCCGACAGCGCGAGCTCGGAATAGGTGTTGCCCTCGAGGCGGGCGGTGCGCAGGGCGGCGAAAATTTCGAGCAGGCCTTCGCGCGAGGTGTCGAGCCCCAAAAGGGCGCGGTAGCCGCACAGCTCGCTGCAGACGAAAACGCGCGCATTGCCCGTGACGCATTCGCTCGCGGCGGGGCGGTCGAGATAGACGACCTCGCGGTATTGGGAGAGGTCGCAGCCCGCCTCGGGCGCGTACAGCACGGTGTTGACGGCGCTGCCCGACGAGGGGCGGAACACGTCGACGGGGAGATCCTTGAGCGAGGGATATCTTTGGAGGGTGGCGCGGTCGTGAAAGACGGCGCACAGCCCGTAGGCGCATGCCGCGACGCGCTCCCCCATGAAGGCGTCGAGCTCGGCCGCGGTGCGCTTTTCCGCCGCCAGCGCGCGGTTTTCCGAGGCGAGCATCACGCTCTCGAATGCCTCGAGGTCGCCGCCGCGGTTGCCCTCGGCGAGCGCAGCCCGCACATAGCCCTTGAGATATTCCCTGCCCTTGAAGCGGGAGATGTTGAATTCGAACACCAGCTTCTTCTCCACGTCGCTCTTGAGCAGTTTGAGATCGGCCGCCCCGCCGAAGTACATGAAGGAGACGCCGTCCGCCGTGAACGAGACGTGCGGCGAGAGCGGGCGCAGAAGGGCGGCGTCGACGGTGCCCGCGGTGATCGCGAACATGGGACGGCGGTTGCCGACGCCGAAGGGCTCGAGCAGCCTGATCTCCCGCGCGACGCGCTCGGGGTCGTCCGAGAGCTCGCAGACGGGCAGGCAGGGCACGAAGTCCTCGCGGGCGTATTTTTCGCCGATGTATTTATCGAGGGCGTTTTTCAGCGCCTCGAAATTTTCCGCGCGCACGTTGATGCCCGCCGCCTGCGCGTGGCCGCCGAACTCCTCGATGTATTCGGAGCAAGCCTTTAAGGCGTCGAAGATGTTCACGCTCTCGATGGAGCGGGCGCTCCCCTTGAGCGTGTCGCCGTGCCGCACGAAGAGCAGCGCGGGGCGGGCGTATTGCTCGGCGACGCGCGCCGCGACGATGCCGACAAAGCCGGCGTTCCAGCCCTCCGCCGCGAGCATGATGACGTTGCCGAACGCCCCCTCGGCGCGGATCTGCGCCTCCGCCTGCGCGTACAGCTCGTCGCAGCAGCGCTGGCGTTCGGAATTGTAGAGGTTCAATTTTTCTGCGAGAACGGCGATCTCCTCCTCGTTCTCGGTGGTGAACATTTTGAGCGCCGTGCCGGCGTCCCCCATTCTGCCCGCCGCGTTGATGCGGGGGGCAACGGTGAAGGCGAGCGTCTGCGCGTTGAGCTCCGAAGCCTTGGCGAGCAGCGCAGAAAACGCGGGACGGGGTGCGGTTTCGATGAGTTTTAAGCCCTCGGCGACGATGTCGCGGTTCTCCCCCAAGAGGGGCACGCTGTCCGCCACCGTGGAGAGCGCGGCGAAGTCGAGAAGGCTGTAGGCGCGTTCCCCGATGAGCGCGCAGGCGAGCTTGAACGCCACCCCCGCGCCGCAGAGATTATCGTAGGGATAGTCGTCCTTGAGTTTGGGATTGACGATGATGCAGTCGGGAAGGCGTTCGGGCAGCTCGTGGTGGTCGGTGACGATGACGTAGGCGCCCTGCTCCTTGATGTACTCCACTTCCTCCGCGTTGGAGATGCCGCAGTCTACCGTGACGATGAGATCGGGCAGAAATTCGTCGAAGATCCTGTCGAGTGCGGAAACGCTCATGCCGTAGCCGTCGGTGCGCTCGGGGACGAACAGATAGGGCTCGACGCCGAACTCCTTGAGCGCGCGGGAGAGAATGGCGCAGGCGCCGATGCCGTCGGCGTCGTAGTCGCCGAACACTGCGACCCGCCACTCCTCGTCGCGGGCGCGGCGCAGCAGCTCCACCGCCTCCTTCATGCCGCTCATGAGAAAGGGCGAAAGGAAGCGTTCCCGCGAGGGGTTCAAAAATCCGCGCATCTTCTCCGCCGTGTCCATGCCGCGCGCAAAGAGCAGGCTCGCCGTCGTCTCCGTAAGAGAAAGCTCACGCGCAAGCTCCTTCACCGTATGCAGTTGTTCGGGCGAAAATTCGTATTCGCGGACGAGTTTCTTCATATCGCTCCCTTGTTATTCAAAACGGCGGGAAGTTCCCGCCGTCCGCTTGGTTGTGATCAGTTTTCCGACGCTTCGGGCGCGGCTCTGTTTTCCGCTTTCTTCTTTCCGCTGTAGCGCTTGTGCTTTGCGAAAAACTTATCGAAGGCGCCCTTGATGTGGATGTGCAGGGCGGGCCCGAGAAGGACGGAGGAATACGCTGCGACCGCAACGGAGATCATCGCGGGGAGCAGGGCGAGCCGTACGCCCGCCGCGGCAAGGCCGCCAGCGACGGCAAACATCGCGATCCCCGCCGCCGCGATGATGAGTATCTTCTTCCAGCTGTTCTCCCATGCGTAGGAGACGGCGTCTGCCGACGGCAGGTTGCGGAGCGCGGCGTCCTTCTTCGCGTCGCGCAGCTGCGCGCAGTGGATGAGCCAGAACACCACGGAGAACACCGCCGCGATGGCCGCAAACAGGAGCGGCGCAAAGGTGTAGGTGGGAATGCGCGCGATGGCAAGGAAGGAGAGCGTGAACGCGACGTCGTGCGCGCAGAGCACCAGCCCTGTGACGGCGTTGCCGACGCCGAAGCGGATGCCGATGTAGACGAGGGCGACGATCGCGCCCACCGTGAGCCCCAGCGCACCCCGCCATGTGGCGTCGTAGGCGAAGCCGCCCACGTTGGAGAGTTCGTAATAGTCGACGGAGATGAGCGCTTCGGACAGGCCGGCGTTCGCCTTGATGGCGTCATCGATGCCTTTCTTGGCGAGCTTCAACGCGTCCGCAGAGGTATCGCCCGAGAATACATAGGTGATGACCGTCATGTTATAGGTGACGTCGTTGCCGTCCTGACGGGCGGCCGCGGAGACGTTGTGCGCTTCGAACTGCTGTTCGCAGATGCCCTCGAGCGCGGAGACCTTTTGGGGATCGATCTCCACCGAGACGTCGTAGCGCACTTCGAAGGAATAGCTCTTCGCGCGCTCGGGCGCGGTGTTGAAGCCGAGAAGGCTCATGAGTATGATGCCCGCGACGATGATGACGGCGGAAATCGCCAACCATACGGGGAGAAGTTTTAAGGGACGTTTAGTCATTTTCTTCCACCTCCACTCTCTTGAAGTTGCAGAAGCGTGCTTTCTTATCGGTGAAGCTCATCATGATCGCCCAGAAGAACCTGCCGAGCCCCAGAGCGCAGATGCCCGAGAACACGGTGGCGAGGCCGAGCATAAAGGCAAAGGCGGAGAGCTGCGTGATGCCGATGCCGTAGACGATGAAGGAGAGCGCCGCGACGACGATGTGCGCATCGAAGATGTGCCAGAAGGTCTTTTTATAGCCGTTCTTGACGGAGGCGGCGATGGTCTTGCCCGTCTTGTACTCCTTGTGCACGTTCTCATAGACGAGCGCCTGCGAGGCGGAGAGAAGGAGCGACGCGATGAGTACGGCCGCGAACGTCCCCGTGGACAGCGAGACGAAGGAGATACCCCACATGCACAGGATGGTGACGAGCAGGAAGGCGAGATAGGTGTACATGTGCACGAACCCCAAAAGCCCGTAGCGGACGAAGAAGAACACCATCATCAGAACGAAGCACACGCCGAAGGCGATGTAGAGGTACATGAGCGCGCTGTCGCCGTAGATGGCGCGCGTGCTCACCACGTTATCGTAGCTTACCGAGAACGTTCCGTCCGGAATGGGCTCCGTGCTCTTGGCCTCGCTGTCGATGAGAACGGCGAGCGCCTGCGCAGCTTCCTTGGAAAACGGGCTCGAGGGATTGCTGACGTAGATCGTATTGTCGGAGACGGCGGAATCGATGGTGAGCGAGATGACCGTGTCCTTGCCGATCTTGAAGATGAGAACGCCCGAGCTCTCGATGTCGGCCGTCTTGGAGGCGAGGCGCGTCTTGCCCTCGTCGGTAAAGCGGATGGCGACGAAGTTTGCGCCCGTAGCGTCGGCCGCCGAGCTCGCGCCGTCGACATACTGCCCGATGCTCTCGGTGGGACGGGCGGGAAGCACCGTGGTCGCCGAGGCTTCGTCGGCGCCGTACAGCACTTCGAAGTCCCCCATGTAGCCGAAGATGGCGAACAGCGACGTGTAGGCGTTCGCCGTTTCGGGGCTCTGCGGCACGAATACGCGGACGGCATACTCGTCTACCGTCTCGATGCGAATGTTTTCTATGTTCATCGCCTTGTAGCGGTCGATGAGACGCTGCTTGGCGGCGGCAAAGTTCGCGATGAAGGCTTCGTCCGTCACCTTGCCGTTCTCCACGGTGATCTCCTCGCTGTCGAAGCACAGCCCGCCGACCTGAACGTAGCGGTTGGCGTACTCGACCTGCTCGTCCCCCGTCTTGTCGTTCTTGTTGTCCTCGTACGCGCGGGCGGAAATGACGCCTTGCGGGAAGTACGTCGCCGTATAGCCGCCGCCGTAGTACGAGCCGCTTGCGCCGAACTCTACGCCGAGGTTGGCGTCCTTGTCGATCCACGTGACGACGGGGTCGAACTTCGAAACGCCGTCCCCGGCGGGCAGCGACACAAAACAGATGAAACTCAAAGCGGCGATAATAAGGGTTGCGAGAACCAGACAGATCGCCGATTTTATCTTGCCCATTGTCTCCTCCTATCTAAAAACGCGGGCTTGCCGCAGAGAACATTTCCTTATCGGAAAGACTCACTTTTAACATTATATAGGAAACGCGCGCGACAGTCAAGCCGAAACGCGCCGTTTTCGCAATTTTTCAATCAAATTTCGCGGGATTTCCTCTCCGCGAGCACATGCATGGCGCATTCGATGCGCTTTTTCATCATCGAACAGGTGATGGGATAGGGTTCGTCGATATCTCCGCAGTAGTGGAAGTTGTTGGCGTTGCACCCGCCCGAGCAGATGAACTTGGCAAAGCAATCGCCGCACTTCTTGCGCGTGAAGAGGCAGCTTTCCGCAAACTTTTTGCGGATGTCCGCCCGCTCGATGCCCGTGAACACGCTGCCCATGCGCCAAGCCTTTTCCCCCGCGAACTGGTGGCAGGGATAGAGGTCGCCGTTCGGCAGCACCGAGAAATACTCGTTGCCCGCGCCGCACGCCGAGACCCGCTTTTGCAGGCAGGGGCCGCCTTCCAGATCGACGTTGAAGTGGAAGAAGTTGAAGCCTCTCCCCTCCGCTTCCCGCTTGACGTACTCGTCGCACAGCCGCTCGTACTCCGCCCCGATCTGCGGAAGGTGTTCCTCCCTTATGGCGAGATCCTCTATCTCCGTGACGACGGGCTCCACCGAGAGGGAATCGAAGCCCTCGTCGGCGAGGAATATGACGTCCTTCGAAAAGTCGAGGTTTTTCGCCGTGAACGTGCCGCGGACGTAGTAGTGCTTGTCCCCCCGTATCTGCACGAATTTTTTGATCTTGCCGATGACGGCGTCGAAGCTCCCCTTGCCGTTTACCGTCTTTCTCACGGCGTCGTGCACCTCGGGGCGGCCGTCGAGGGAGAGAACGACGTTCTCCATCTCCTCGTTGAGAAATTCCGCCATCTCGCCGTCCAAAAGGAGGCCGTTGGTCGTCGTCGTGAACAAAAACTTCTTGCCGCGCTTTTTCGCCTCCGCCTTTGCGTACAGGACGGTCTCCTTCAGCACGCCGAAGTTCATGAGCGGTTCGCCGCCGAAGAAGTCCATCTCGAGCACCCTGCGGTTCCCGCTCTCGCGGATGAGAAAGTCCACCGCGGCCTTGGCGACGGAGAGCGGCATCATCTCGCGGGCGGCGTGATAGGCGCCCTCGTCGGCGAAGCAGTACTTGCAGCGCAGGTTGCAGTCGTGGCAGACGTGCAGGCAGAGCGCCTTGACCTCGCCCGACTTCATGGGGCGGGCCTCTGTTTCGGGCGCGCCGAGGAGCCCCGCCGCCTTCAGCCCGGCGATCTCCGCGAGCTCTTCGTCGGTCATCTCCACGGGTTCGCCATTCAAATAACGCGCCGTCTTTTCGTCGCACGCGTGCAGGCTGCCGCTGCCGGTATCGTAGACGTAATATTTATCGTGGTAGGAAAAAGTGTGGATCATAACTTGCAAGTAACGGCAAAAGAGCGACGGAACTCCGCCGCTCCCCGTGAAATTTCCTTGGAATTACTTCCGCTCGATCTTCTGTTCGCGCGTGATGCGCTCGCAGGACTGGTTGCCCACCGTGCAGCTCGTCTTGCAAGCGGACTGGCAGGTGCTGCGGCATTCGCCGCAACCGGTAACTTTCTTTTCGGCAGGTTTTGCGATCGTCTTGATCATGACTGTTCCTCTCTGTATTTTTTCTCTATTATACTACACGGCGCACCGATTTGCAACTGTTTTTTTAACGTTTGCGCAATTTCGCCCCCAAAAGTGCGCCGCACGCCCCGAGGACGGCCGTGACGAACAGCTCGAGCGCGAAAAAGCCGTCGGGCTTGGCGCCGCCGATCGCCGCAAACACCGCGAGCGTGACGAAGGAGGACAGGACGCCCGCCGCCATTCCCTTGAACACGGCGCGTTCCCTGCCGATGAAGATGAGCGAGAAGAGAAAGACGCCCGTGCACTTCACGACCCAATTCACCGCCGTGACGGCGGCCTGCGGCGGCGCATAGGCGCGCACGAATACCGCGGCGAGCGCGAGCGCCGCAAGGCTGAATACCGTGACCGCAAATACGGCCTTGAACGTCTCCCAAACGGCGCGTTTCCAAAATTCTTTTTGCATAGAAAAACCTCCGCGATCCCAATTATGGGTATGCGGAGGCCAAATTCTTTATGCGTCAATCCTGTTTTTCTTCGGGCGTCTCTTTGGACGTCTCTTCGGAAGCGGCGGGGGCTTCTTCGGGCTGTGCGGCCTCCGCGGGCTCTTCCTTGGACTTGCCCGCAGCTTTCTCCGCGTCCTTTGCCGCCTTTTCCGCCTTTCTGCGCGCCTCGGCCTCCTCGCGTGCGATCTGCATGGGGCCCTTCGCGTCCGTCTGATAGATGCACTCTTTGTCGATCTTGACGTACGACTTGCCCGACTTATCGGTGCCCGTCTCGAGGACGATGGTGTTGTCGTCGCAGACCTCGGTGACGATGCCGCAGATGCCGCCCGTCGTCTTGACCTTGTTGCCGGGGGCGATGGCGTCGATCTGCTCGGCGTACTCCTGACGGCGCTGTTTGTTCTTTCTCCCCGAGAAGAAGAAGTAAACGATGAAGAGCACCAAAATGACGCCGAGGACGATCCAGATCACATAAGAGGGAATGCCGCCCGCCGGAGCCGTCTGTTCGGTACCCTCTGCGGCGTCGGCCAATAAATTCCAAAACATAGTCTTTTCTCCTTTTTCAATAATGATAGCGTTTTTTCGGAAATTTGG
The DNA here is from genome assembly GCA_947629845.1 of uncultured Clostridia bacterium. Taxonomy (GTDB): domain Bacteria; phylum Bacillota; class Clostridia; order Christensenellales; family Borkfalkiaceae; genus Gallimonas. The sequence goes on along the minus strand of CANRFD010000019.1, from coordinate 3,612 downwards.
CAAGCGATTTTACGTCGATTTTTGACTTGTCATAGCTTTTCCGTACATTTCACACAATTTTCGCGGAGGGCGTTTCCCCCGAACGGGCGAAATATTCGCGCGCGTACTCCTTGACGTAGCCGCCGAGAATGCTTTCGCGCAGACCCTTCATGAGCTTGTGCAGGTAGGAAATGTTGTGCAGCGTGAGCAGCATGGCGCCCGTCATCTCCCCCACGTTGACGAGGTGGCGAAGGTACGCCTTGGTGTAATTTTTGCAGCAGTAGCAGCCGCAGTCGGGGTCGAGGGGGGTGAAGTCCTCCCTGTACTTGCCGTTGCGCACGACCACCTTCCCCCGCGAAGTGAGCGCCGTGCCGTTGCGCGCGACGCGGGTCGCCAGCACGCAGTCGAACATATCGACGCCGCGGAGGGTGCCTTCCACGAGGCAGTCGGGCGAGCCCACCCCCATGAGATAGCGCGGGACGTCCGAGGGGAGCTTGGGCTGCAGGAAATCGAGAAAGTCGTACATGAGCGGCTTGGGTTCCCCCACCGAGAGCCCGCCGATGGCGATGCCGTGCTTTACGAAGGGCAGGCAGCGTTTAAGGCTCTCTTCGCGAAGATCCCTGTAAAAATTGCCCTGCACGATGGGGAAGAGCGCCTGCGCGGGGTTTTTATGCGAAATGTAGCAGCGTTCCAGCCACTTCGAGGTGCGCTCCATGGCGAGTTCGGCCTGCTCGTGCGTGTAGCCGTATTCGCTGCACTGGTCGAACGCCATCACGATATCCGAGCCCAAATTGTGCTGGATCTCCATGGCGCGCTCGGGCGTGAACATGTGCTTGCTTCCGTCCACATGGGAGGAGAATTTGACCCCCTCGTCGGTGATATTGTTGAGCGAGGAGAGGGAAAAGACCTGAAATCCGCCGCTGTCGGTGAGAATGGGCCTATCCCAATTCATGAATTTGTGCAGGCCGCCCGCCCGCGCGATGAGCTCGTCGCCGGGGCGCATGGCGAGGTGATAGGTGTTGGACAGAATGATCTGCGAGCCGATCTCCTTGAGACGGTCGGGAAGGATGCCCTTGACCGTCGCCTGCGTGCCGACGGGCATGTAGACGGGCGTTAAGATGTCGCCGTGCGGCGTGTGCAGAATGCCTGCGCGCGCGCCCGTTTCGGGGTCGGTCTTTTGGATTTCAAAGGAAAAATATTCGTTGTTCATAGCAAGTTGATGGTTTTGTGCCCCACCCCCCTACCCCCCTCCCGAGGAGGGGGCAGGAAGAAGGAGACCCTCCCGAGGAGGGGGCAGGTTATAATTGGCATCTCCGAGCCCTGTGGGAGATAGGGTTGCTTGTTTTTAGAAACGAGCAAGACAAGGAGAGCGCGTAAGCGACGACGGGAGCGTACTATGACGTACGTGACCAAGGAGCGCGCAAGCTCGACGCCGTATTGCGAAGTTTATAAGAACAAGCAGGCGTCTCCGAAGGAGAAAAATCTGTAACGATTTTCGACAGCGTTTTGGTAGATTTGCAAAATTTCCTCGCGGGAGCAGAGGCAGGAGACGAGCATTAAAAGGGTGCTCTCGGGCAGGTGGAAGTTGGTGATGAGCGCGTCGCAGCACTTCATTTTATAGGGCGGGTAGAGGAAGATGCTCGTGTTGCCCGTGCCGGCGCGGACGGTGCCGTCGGGCTCCGCCACCGTCTCGAGCGTGCGAACCGACGTCGTGCCCACGCATATGACGCGCCGCCCCTCCCGCTTGGCGCGGCTGACGGCCTCCGCCGCCGCCTCGGACACCTCGTAATATTCGCTGTGCATGACGTGTTTTTCGACATCCTCCACCTTGACGGGGCGGAAGGTGCCCAGCCCGACGTGGAGGAGAACTTCCACGATCTCGACCCCCTTATCGCGCAGCGTTTGCAGGAGTTCGGGGGTGAAGTGCAGCCCCGCCGTGGGCGCCGCCGCCGAGCCGTTCTCCCGCGAGTACACCGTTTGGTAGCGCTCGGGGTCGTTGAGTTTTTCGTGAATGTAGGGCGGCAGGGGCATGGTGCCCGCGCGGGAAAGCACGTCCTCGAAGGCGCCTTCGTACACAAATCTGATGTGACGTTCGCCCGTCTCCGTGACGCCGACGACGCGCGCGGAGAGTTCGTCGTTGATGCGGATTTCCGCCCCCATCCTGCACTTTTTTCCGGGTTTGACGAGGCACTCCCACTCGTCGAGGCAGAGCCGCTTCAAAAGAAGAAGTTCCGCCTTGCCGCCGTTTTTCGTCTCGCCGAAGAGGCGGGCGGGCAGCACCCGCGTGCGGTTGACGACGAGCACGTCGCCCGCATGAAAATATTCCGCGATGTCGCGGAAAATGCGGTGCTCGATCTGTTTTGTGTCCCTGTGGTAGACGAGGAGGCGCGAGCTGTCCCGCGGGTCGGCGGGCGTCTGGGCGATGAGCTCCTCGGGCAGGTCGTAGTAAAAATCAGAGGTCTTCATTGTACTTTCTGCCTTATTTTTTCCGCTCCGCGGTCATTTCCGCACCAGCTTGCACCCCGCGGGAAGTTCCTCCTCCAGGAGGGTACAGCCGTAGGAGACCGTGAGCTCCTCGAGGGCGTTGCACCTGCGGAACACCGTTGCGCCGAGCTCCTTTACGCCCGCCGCCTTTGCGGTTTTGAGCGCCTCGCAGCCCTCGAACGCGCAGTAGCCGATCTCCTTCACGCTCGCGGGGAGGACGACGCTCTCGAGCCCGCTTTCGCTGAAGGCATACGCGCCGACGGAGGCAAGGCCGTAGCCGATGTGCACGCGCTTCAGACTTTCGCAGCCCATGAACGCGCCGAAGTCGACGGTCTCCACGCCGCGCGGAATGACGACTTCGGTGATATCGGAATTGGCGAACGCGGCGAACCCGATCGCCTTCACGCCGCAGGGAACGGTGACCTTTCCGCCCCGCCCCTCGTACCGCATAAGCGTTTGGTTTTCGATGATGAGATCGTCCATTTTCCGCCCCCATTCCCCCAATTTTCGTCAGTCGTCGTCGAATACGGAGAGCTGTTTTTTGGCGGCCTCGGGAATTTTCATGCCCATGTGCTCGTACGCGCCCTTCAGGCAGATCCTGCCCCGCGGCGTGCGCGCGAGGAATCCGAGCTGGATAAGATAGGGCTCGTACACGTCCAAAATGGTGTTGACGTCCTCGTTGATGGTGGCGGCGAGCGTCTCCAGACCCGCGGGGCCGCCGTTGAACTTTTCGATGAGCGCGCGCAGGAGGTTCCTGTCCGTCTCGTCCAGCCCGAGTTCGTCGATCTCCATCTTTTTGAGCGCCTCGTCGGCGTCCCGCTTGGTGATCGTGCGGCTGCCGCGGACGGCGGAGAAGTCGCGCACGCGCTTTAAGAGCCTGTTGGCGATGCGGGGCGTGCCGCGGGAACGGCGGGCGATCTCGAAGCTGCCCTCCTCCTCGACGGCGATGCCGAGCGTGCGTGCCGAGCGGTTGACGATCTTCTGCAGCTCGACGGGGGTGTACATGTCGAGGCGGCACATGATGCCGAACCTGTCTCGCAGCGGCGAGGAGAGCATGCCCGCCCGCGTCGTCGCGCCGATGAGCGTGAACTGTTTGAGCGAAAAGCGGATGTTCCGCGCCGAGGGGCCCTTCCCCACGATGATGTCGAG